>CAZOMR010000035.1:0-17868 GCA_964580655.1 uncultured bacterium | reverse complement strand
GAGGATGCGCTGTTGCGCTTCTTCAGGGCGCGTGCCAGGAAATTCAGATGAATAATATAAAGGCGATGAAGATCAACTGATTTTGCAACTTAGATCAGAGAGGGCTGGAGAGTTGGGGCCGCAATTGATGCAGGAGCTTGAGGGGCTAGTGCACCACCACATTAATTTTGCCAGAATGGTGTGTAGGGGCGCTGCTTGCTGCGCCCCCAGCGGGCAGGGCAAGCCCTGCCCCTACAACCTAGAGGGGGGACACGGTTTATGAGGATGCGCTGTCAGAGACCCCCTGAGTTGTGCCGACATGCTTTTTCGGCCGCATTGACCCTGGCCTTTTTGATCGGGACCGTGTCACTGGCCGTGGAAACGGAATCCGGTCCCGCAGATAGCTCGGAATTCAGCATAAAGCCAGCACCAGGGGCCACGGTTCAAGGACCGATTGTGCCTTCTCTTTTGCCACCGTTTTCAGCAGGGGAGCCTATCACGGTCGAGCAGAGCCTGGATCGCGCCATCATCACCGTGGGAGACATCATCACCTATACCATGACAGTAAAAGCGCGGGAAGGGCTTGAGATAGCCCTTCCCCCTCCCGGTGCCCAGCTAGGCCAGTTCATCATACGCGACTACCAGATCCCCGATCCTGAAGAGAGCAAGGGCAAACTGATTCATAAATTTATCTTTAGTATCACGGCCTACACAACGGGCCAGTTAGAGATTCCGCCGATCCCGATTTTGATCAACCCGAGGAGTAAGTCCGCAAGCGCGCTCATTACAGAAGGCATCCAGGTGCGCGTTGCGCCTGTGACCGATCCCGATGACCTGGAGATACGGGATGTGAAGAATCCGCTCTCCATCCCGATTAACTGGAAGCCCTACATGACAGCGGCCGCGGCCGCAATTGCCCTCCTGGGAGTAATAGCCGTGATTCTTGTTTATCTTTATCGCTGGCGCCCAAAGCCGGAAGCCCTTCCGGAGCCGGTCCGGCCTGCGCACGAGCTCGCCTACCAGGAACTCAGTGAGCTTGTGGCACAGGGCCTGCTTGAGGCCGGTGAGATAGAGGCCTTTTACACCAGATTGAGCGAGATCATAAGAAGATACATCGCCCTGAGATGGCGGATTTATGCACTGGAATACACAAGCCCCGAGATACTTGATGCCTTGAAAAGAAACGTGCTTACAAACCGCGTGTATGAGCGCATCCGCTGGTTCCTGGAAGAGACAGACCTTGTCAAGTTCGCAAGGTATACGCCTACCGAGTCGGCCTGCAGGGAAATCACTGATCGCGCCCGCGAGATAGTGGACTGGAGCAAAGAAAAGGACCTCGGTCTTGCGGGTGAAGAGGCGATGAATGCGGGCCGGTCTGAAGGGGTTCATGAGGAAAGGATACCAGCGGCATGATATTTCGCTTTCTCCATATCTGGTTCTTGTTCGGCCTGCTTTTAGTGCCGCTCCTGGTTTATATCTATTGGCTCATAGAGAAAAAAGGAAGGCCCCGATTGAAATTCCCTGACCTCGGGCCATTGAAAGAGATTCGGCCCTCGCCTTTGATTCCCTTCCGGCATCTGCCTGTGGTTCTCCGAACTCTTGCCCTTTCTCTGCTTATTATCGGCCTTGCGAGACCCCAGAGCGGGACTATGGAGGAAGAGGTGCTTTCCGAGGGCGTGGACATCATCATCGCCCTGGACACATCCACCTCAATGAGCCTGGAGGATTTCGAGCCAAAGAACCGGCTCACCGTGGCAAAGGAGGTCACCAGGAGTTTCATCCGGGGTCGGCCCTATGACCGGATCGGGCTAATCGTGTTCAGCGCCCTGGCCTTTACAAAGTGCCCCCTCACCCTGGACCACGGGATACTCCTCAATTTCCTTGACAGGGTCGGCTTCACTCGCAAGGAGCATGACGGCACAGCCATCGGCACGGCGCTCGCCACAGCGGTAAACCGAGTGCGAAATTCCACGGCCAAGAGCAAGATAGTTGTCCTCGTTACGGACGGCGAGAACAACCGCGGCATGGATCCTGTGCAGGCCGCGAATCTTGCCGAGGCCATGGGGGTCAAGGTCTATCCCGTGGGAGTGGTCAATCCAGGCAGGTTCCTCAATCCGGTGGATGACCTCATATTCGGCCGACGCTATGTGGTCAGCATGCCCTCGGTGGACGAAGGCATGATGAAGAGGATTGCGAAGACCACCGGTGGGAAATATTTCCGGGCCACGGACCCTGAGTCCCTGAGCCAGGTTTTCAAAGAGATTGACCGGATGGAAAAGACCAAAATCAAGGCCAGGCGTTTTTATCGGTATTCCGAGAGGTTCGCCCCGTGGGTGCTTGCGGGCCTGCTGTTCCTGGTTGTTGAGCTCATCCTTTCACATACCCGGTTTCGGAGGTTGCCCTGAATGCATTGGGCCAAACCAGCTTACCTGTATCTCTTGCTCGCCATCCCGGTGATCATCGGGTTCTTGATCTGGCGCGCTAGAGTGCGGGCGCGAGACCTTGAGCGGTTCGGAAATCCAGCGTTGATCTCTGCGCTTTCAGGGTCGGTGAGCCCGGGACGCCGTCGGCTCAAGGCATGTCTCTGGATTCTCGGTGCAAGCCTTGCCGTGATCGCGCTTGCCCAGCCCCAATGGGGAGCAAAGCCTACCCGGATAGAAAGGAAAGGTGTGGACATTGTCATCGTGCTTGATGTCTCGCACAGCATGTTGGCCCAGGACATCAAGCCGAGCAGGCTGGACAAAGCCAAGCGTGAGATAGGCAAGCTGATTGAAATGCTTTCGGGAGACCGGATCGCGCTCGTGCCTTTTGCCGGCACTGCATTCACGCTCTGCCCCCTCACCCTGGATTACAATGCGGCCAGGATGTTCCTTGAAAGCATCACCCCCGCTATTGTGCCCGAGGCTGGAACCGCTATCGCGGATGCTCTCCGGGCAGGGATGGAAAACTTTGACCCCGGAGAACGCAAATACAAGGTGATGATCCTTCTTACCGATGGCGAGGATCACGGGAGGGGAAAGGAAGATGATCCCCTGGCTCTGGCAGAGGAAGCGGCCAAACAGCGGATAGTGATTTATACCATTGGCATCGGGTCCACACAGGGTACCCCGATCCCCATTGAGGATAAGAATGGAGAGATTCAATACAAGCGGGATCGAGACGGAGAGTTGGTGATGACCCTGCTTGATCAGGAAAGCCTGCAGAAGATCGCCCTGGCGACACAGGGCAAGTATTATCATGTAAGCGCGGGCGAGATTGAGCTGGATAAAATATACAGGGAACTTTCCCGGATGGAAAAGAAGAAATTCGAGGAGGAGTATCATATAGAATACGAAGATCGGTTCCAGTGGCCGCTTGGACTGGCTGTTTTGTGTATTTTCCTGGAGGCGATCATTCCGTGGCGCACGCGCACAAGGAAGCGAGGCGAAAGATGAAAAATCCTGTTAAAAGAATGAGTTGGCCGAGAATTCTGGTTTTGCCCGGGTTTATTTTGCTTCTGGGAATGGGCGGACCTGTGCGTGAGAAAACCGAGAATGGCAATCGGCATTATGCAGAAGGAAATTACGATCAGGCCTTGACCTCTTATGTGGAAGCACGCTCTCATGCCGGGCCCGAAGGGTCTGGAGGATCCGAAGGGTCTGGAGGAGACTACGCGGAGGCACAGGCCCGTCTGCATTTCAATACCGGGGATGCGCTTTATAAGCAGAAGAAATATGATGATGCGCGCAAGGAGTATGAGCAATCGCTTCTCAGCGCAGAGCCTGAAATCCAGGAAAAATCCTATTACAACATAGGCAATACCTATTTCCGGGAGGCTATGCGGGATCAGAGTCTGGATCTCCTGAAGCAGGCCGCGGCAAGCTACCGCAGGGCGCTTGAGCTTGACCCTGATGACGAGGATGCGAAGTACAACCTGGAGGTGGTTCGCCGACACATTGACCTGAAACAAAAAGAGCCTCCACCACGCTCCAGTCCCAAGGGCTCAAATGAGAAGGATCAACAGCAGAAGCAGGGAGAACAGCAAAAGGGCCCGGATCAGCAAGACCAGCAGGAGCAGGATACCCGAACCGAGAATGCGGAACAGCAGAAAAGCGAGGAAAAACAACAGCAGGCTGGGCAGATACAGGATGAAAAAAAGTTCAGCCGTGAGCAGGCCGAGCGGATACTGGATGCATTACAAGAGCAGGAGAAAGAGGACTTGAGGAAGAGCTATCAGGCACAGGGGCAGATGAGAGGGACGGAGAAGGACTGGTGAAGAGGGGGCTTTCCGTAATCGCTCTTTTTGCCGGGCTTTTTGCGGCCGCGCTTTATGCACTGCCGGCCCTATGCGAGGTCAAGTTCAAGGCAGAGATTGACCGCACCCGACTCTATCTGGGAGAGCGGACCACGCTCACAATCATCCTGGAAGGCGAGGGCGTGGATACCAGGCAAGGAGTGGAGTCCCCGGAGGTTGAGCCCCATTTCGAGATAGTCAATCAGATCGGCCCACAGGTTCAAACCTCGATGCAAATCATAAACGGAAAATTCACATCCTCATCATCGTGGCGGATGACATATATTCTTGAGGCCAGAGAGGTCGGCAACTTCCAGATTCCTCCTTTGGTCCAGCGCTTGGGCAACAGGGTCTACCGGACCGAGGCCATCTTTGTCCAGATTCTTGAGCCGCCAGAGGTGGAGACGCATGAGGAGAACGGCTGGGCGCCCCCGGAAGACCCGTACCTTGATACAAAGCCGGACAAGGCTGAAGCGTATGTGGGCGAGCAGGTGGTGGTCTCCTGGTATCTTTACAATCACCGGAATATCTATAACCTGAAGATAGGCTCGCGGCCCCCGTTAACCGAATTCAAGGTGGAAGAGCTTGAGACCGCAAAACAGCTTAATCCACAGGTCAAGTCATTCAACGGTTTATCCTACAATGTCGCTTTCATCCAGAACTTTGCCCTGTTTCCCCTGAAGAGCGGCAAGGCCGCGATAGGCCCCCTTGAACTCATCTACAGTATTCCCACAAGAAAGGCAGACCTTTTTGGAAGAAGGATATATCAGGATAAATCTTTAAGCTCGGCTCCTCTCTCGATCACTGTTCTGCCTCTGCCGGAGGAAGGAAGGCCTCCGGATTTCTCCGGAGCAGTGGGAGAGTTTTCTCTTGATGCGACCCTGGAAAAAGATCATGTCCGGGCCCAGGATTCCCTGAATTTCACGGTCAGCATCACTGGCACGGGAAATATCGAATTCATCAAGGCCCCGAGCCTGAACTTTCCATCCAGCCTGGAGGTTTATCCTCCTGAGGCCGAGACCGAGAAGATGATCAAGGGAGGAAAACTGGTCGGCCGCCGGACCTTCAAGTATATTCTGGTTCCTCAGAAGGAAGGAGACCTTGTTCTTCCAGGAATCAGCTTCAGCTACTTTGACCCGGGGGTAAAGAAATACCAGAGCCTTGAAAGCCCCGGGTTCTCGCTCCATGTGGAACCTGCCCGGCTTCGGCCTGCAAGTCCGGTGGCTCTTTCCCCGGACCTGACGCGTGAGGAGGTCAAGCTGATAAAGTCGGACATGCGCTATCTCAAGCCGGATAAAAGCGCGTTGAAGGAGGAGGGTGGGTATTTAGTAAGGAGTCCTTTATATCTTGGAGTTCATGTTATCCCCTTATTCGCATTTTTTGCGGCGTATTATTTCAGAACGCGAAAAGACAGGCTTGCGGCTGACCCGCGTCTTAAAAGGAGCCGGCAAGCCCATCCTCTGGCCAGGAGGAGACTGCGTCGTGCAAAGGGAATTCTTGATGAGAGCCATGCTCCGGATTTCTACGCAGAGCTGTCCCGGTCCCTCACTCAATATTTCGCAGACCGTTTTCAGATGGAGGCACCGGGACTTACCTCGGAGAAGATCGAGCAGGTGATGAAGGAAAAAGACATTGCGCCGGATGTGAGGGAGAGATTTCACCTTGTGCTCTCTCGTTGCGATCAAGCCCGGTTCGGCGCAGTCGGCTCGGATCAGGAAGGAATGAGAAAGGCCTACCAGGAAGCATTGAGGGTCATCTCGGAGTTGGAGAAGAGCCGCAAATGAGACTCCGGCCTGCCTTGATATTTTCTCTCGTGCTTTGTGCGAAGTGCATCTGCATGAATGCCCAGGCCGCATCATCGCAGGCCGCGGCCGCGCTTTATAACCAGGGGAATCAATTCTATGCGCAAGCGCGCTACGAGCAGGCTCAAGCCGCGTACGAGAGCGTTCTCGCCGCGGGAGTCCACAATGCCGATCTCTACTACAATCTGGGCAATGCCTATCTCAAGGCCGGCAAGCTCGGGCCTGCCATTCACTCTTACCGGCTGGGGCTTAAACTCAGGCCGCGTGATCAGGACCTGCGCCACAATATCGCCTTTGCCCGCATCCAGATCAAGGGCAAGTTGCCGGAGGTCAAGCAAAACATGCCCTCCCGGATTGGCACGCGAATTCTGTATGAGTTCTCCCTTAACGAGCTCACATTGATCCTCTCTGGCTTCTACTTCTTATTGTTCCTGGGCGCCCTGATCTGGATCATTCATCCCCGGAACTGGCTCAAGCGGCTTTCATTCTATCTGCTCCTCGCGGGTGCGGCGGGGTTCACTTTGTGCTCGCCCTTTTTCGCTGGCAAGCTCTATCAGGACCTGCTTTGCGAGCAAGCGATAGTGATGGAGGAAAAAGTAAACGCCTATTCCGGTCCGGGGGAGTTAAACGCAAGACTTTTTGATCTCTATGAAGGCATGGACATCGTGGTGCGCCAGAGGGATGATGGCTGGAGCCGGATAGAACTGAAAAACGGACTCTCCGGCTGGATTCCGGAAAGCAGTTTCCGCTCACTATCATTGCCTGTTACAGCCTTGAAAGCGCGTCCGTGATCTGCTAGGATAAAAATCGACATGGGTATCAGGATAAGAAAGGCGGTTATTCCGGCCGCTGGTCTGGGAACGCGGTTCTTGCCCGCGAGCAAGGCTATTCCTAAGGAGATGCTGTGCCTTGTGGACAAGCCCATTATCCAATACATAGTAGAGGAAGCGGCTGAGGCAGGGATTGAACAGGTGATCCTGGTTACAGGCAGGGGCAAGTCAGCGATGGAGGATCACTTTGACATATCCTATGAACTGGAAGATTCCCTGCGGCGCCGGGGCAAAAGCGAGCTTCTCGATCTCTGCGAACGAGTGCACGGACTAGTGGAGGTGATCGCGGTGCGCCAGCATGAGCCAAGGGGCCTGGGCCACGCTATCTCTTGCGCGAAACCGGTGGTTGGCGATGAGCCTTTTCTGGTCATGTTGCCCGATGATATAGTGGACAACCCCGGTAACTCCTGCGCCCGGCAGTTGATTGATATTTACCGGAAATACCAGGCCGCTGTGGTGGCGATCATGGAGGTGCCGCCTCACATGATCAGCCTCTACGGTATTGTCAAGTATGAGCATGTTGAAAGGAATGTGTATCGTATCTGGGACATGATAGAAAAGCCGGAGCCTTCCGAGGCTCCTTCCAACCTGGGCATCGTGACCCAGTATCTGTTTCCTTCGGAAATTTTCGATGCCATCGCAGAGACCGCACCCGGGATCGGCGGCGAGATACAGATCACTGACGCCATCCGCAAGCTGGCCAGCGAAAAGGCCGTTTACGGGTGTAAGTTCGAGGGCCAGCGTTTTGATGCAGGGGACAAGTTCGGATACCTCGAAGCAACGGTGCATTTCGCGCTCAAGCATCCGGAACTGGGAGAGCGGTTCAGCGCCTGGCTCAAGAAGAAAGCCGCAGAGATAGAATAAGTGTCACCAGGGATGCGAAAGTCAAGGATAGCCGGACCTGCCATCGCACTGGTTGCAAGCGCGGCCGCACTCTCGGGTTATCTTTTGCCCGGGGAATATATTCTTGAAAAGGTTTCCGTGCACACGCAATCGGTTCGCGGAATTTATGTCAAACAAAAGGTCATCCTCTACTTGCCGCGGGTTTATGGAAGCGAGGCATCCCCTCCGGCAAGGGATGCCCAGAAGGAGCAGAATCCGGGCAAGATCGGCCTGCCGGATCAAGGGGTTCCTCCTGACGGGATGAGCGCGGAAGCCCTGATAGAAGGGGCTTCCGGAGAGCAGGAATATTGTAAGTGGATTCGTGATTCCGAGTTGTTCATGGAGGCACCGGACAGGGTTCGCATACGCATTTTCGGAAAAGCCGAGCTTGATCCGCCGGACTGTCCCTGCACACCGCCTCGGACAGAGGATCAGGAATTATTGCAAGCCGGAGGAAGGGCGGTTATAATAAAGAAGAATTCCGTGGAGCCAGTCACTGATCGAAGAAAATGGCTCTTTGCAAATTTCATGATAGGTATGCAACCGGAAAAGCTGAAGAAGGAGATGCAGTATTTCGGGGTCAGCCTGGAGAGCGTGCGCCTGGCCCTTTTGGGAGAGAAAGTCGCGTATGTGCTGGGTGCAGATGGTGAAGGGAATGCTCATGTGTGGCTGGACAAGGATTCCTTCCTTCCATTGTGCATATCTTTTGCAGGCAATGAAGACCAGGCCCTCCATGTGGACCTGGTTGACTATAAATACCTGGGCAACGAGGGCGTGTGGTATCCGGCCCGGATTGATTTCTTTGAAGGTGAAGCAAGGGACGAGACCTATGAGATGATCTCAACTGTGGTCAATCCCCGCTTTCCGGGTGGCACATTTAATGCGAAAAAGATTCAGGCCTCGCTTCAAAAACCCTCGCCCTGATATACTACCAATGGGGGATTAGCTCAGTTGGGAGAGCGCAGCATTCGCATTGCTGAGGTCGGGGGTTCGAATCCCCTATCCTCCACCATTCTACCGGAGCATCAGATCAAAAGATGGAGTAGCGTCAAGAAAACGCTTTGACACCAGAATTAAGTTATGCTAAGAGAGTTTATTAAAGATGCTTTCAGCCTTTTAAAAAGGAGAATGGAAATGAAGAAAACGGGAAGAAATCTGGCTTTGATTATTGCTATGGGCTCAGCCCTCATCTTCACTGCTTGCGGTGGAGGCGGTGATGGAGGTGGAATTCGTAAGAAAAAATCAAAGCCGGCTGGCACAGTAATCGCGAGTCCGGGTGAGGCAGGTTATGATGCTGGACTTGAGGAATCTATGTATCAGTATTTCCGTCAATTCGCTCTTCTTAATGGTATCGCTATTGGAGTTGGATATAATGATCTTAGGATTGAATATGGCAATACGGTTGACAAGGATATTCTAACCCGGTATTTCAACCAGTATTCTGGAAGCCTGGTCTGGAACCGCGATGATATAGACGCTGATTTTGAGGCATTTTGCCAGGACAGCAGCACGTGTGGGGGAAAATACGAAGCCCTGGCGGATAATCCCAGAGATAGTATCCTGGGCATTATTAAAACATACGGTGGCTTCGGGGATACCGGTATGTTCGGAGGGGTGGCCATAGCCGCGGACCTTTTGCGCTATGCGGTTTTGAGGGATCAGGGCTATCCTGCTGGGATAGTGGAAGAGGCTCGCCAGCGCGCGCTTCATGTTCTGGAAGTTATTGACATAGGAAATTCAATCGGCGGGGTGCCCGGGGTTCTGGTCCGGGGGCTCCGGCGCACGGATCACGGCCCAAGCTGGGACCCCCAGCCGATGCCGCCCGAAACACCACCACCCTATACCGAAAAGCACAATACCTGGCGGGAAGACAATACCGCTGATCAACGCTATGTTGCTGACTGGGGCTGGGAGGACAATGCCAGCAAGGATCAGGTTGATGGCTGGATATTTGCCATGGGCGTGGCCTGGGATGTGATTGCCGAGGATCCAGATATTCCCCAGGAATATAGAGACATGCTGGTGAACCACGCACGCAATTTTGCGCAGAGCCTGATGCGGACATCTCCGGAGTTCGAAACCGATATGCTGATCCGGGACGCGGATGGCAAGCTCACCCAGTGGTGCGACCTTAATCCCAATGTCCTCAATCTTGAAGGATGCTGGTCAGCCGGTGTTACCCCGCAACCGCTTAATACTTTCAATGCAATTATGGGCCTGGGGGTTATGCGCACCCTTTATCACATCACCGGCGATGAGGAGATCCGGGACTTCTATTACGGGGACCTGATCGGCAAGCGTGGCTGGCACGAGTTTGTGAGGGACGGGGAGTTGCCTATTGTTGACTTCGGGTATGCCACCAATTATTCCAATGTCAATATGGCCTTTATAGCTTTTTATAATGTCCTTCGCTATGAGACGAATGCGGAGGTGAGAGAGGTTATCCAGCAGGGCCTGGAGAGGCTCTGGGACAACGGGAGAAACGATCGCCAGCCCAAGCACATCAACCAGACCTTTTTTGATGTAATATATTCCGGGCTCCGGGGGGGCGGTAATGTCCCGAATGAAGTCCAGCAGGGAATCGAGACCCTCAAACAATGGCCCCCGACCCCGATGTGGGCGAAAGATGTAATTAATTGCGATGACGATGAGCTTACTCAAGGCGAGTGTCTGGCTGTTGATAATAAAACCATCATTGAGCTACCAGTGAAATACGATCCGGATTTATATCAATATTATGACCCGACGACGGAACGGGGTAAGGTGGGCCTCGGGCATAATAGCGAGATAGTAGCCGAACATGTTCTGCCGAGAAGGCTCCGGGGGGATTCCAACTTTGACTGGCGCTCCAATCCTTTCGCTGTAAACTACTTCCGTAACCCTTATGAGATAAATGCGGTGGGAGACATAATGGCCGCTTACTGGCTCGGCAGGTACCTCAAGGCTGGAGATGCGCCGGATCGAAATGTGTCCCCGGTCGGAGTAGTGCCCAGGGCGCCCGAGACTCCATCGGACCTGGTTGCCACCCCGGTTTCAGAAAGCCAGGTTAACCTCGCCTGGACCGACACCACTAACAAGGAAGATGACTTCAGGATAGAGCGTAAAAAAGCCGTCTCCGGTTCCTTCCAGACCCTTGCCATACTTTCACCCGATGTCACCACTTATTATGATGTCGGTCTTGATCCGGAGACAACTTATGAATACAGGGTAAAAGCCGTAAATGATATAGGCCCTTCGGATTATTCAAATATTGCCCAGGCCAGGACATTCCCTCCGGCAATTACCCTGCCAAAATCACCCGGGAACCTCTCAGCCACTGCCCTTGACCATGAGCGTATCCAACTGAACTGGACAGACAATTCCGATAATGAGCAGGGATTCCTGATACTTCGAGGCCGGGATGGTGTCTGGTGGCCCGCGAGTGAGACCCTGGCAGATGTCGCCAGTTTCACAGATTCCGGCCTGGAGGATGGAACCACTTATGGGTATGGTGTGATTGCTTTTAATTCTGCAGGCAACTCGGGTATTTCCAATATCGCGGAGGCCCGGACCGTGAAACTCCCGGGAATCTTCGCTATCTCCCCGACCGAGGATGATTTTGGTGTCTCCATTTATACTGATGAGATCAAAGTAGGTTTTGAAGACGGGATTACTGCCGGTCAACTTACCTTTGTGGTCAGCGATGAGGTGAGAGAAATTGATGGAACTCCGGAATTGCAGTCCGGAGGAATGGAGGCTATTTTCAAGCCTGATAAACTTCTGACCATGAGCACTCAATACACGGTCTCGGTAACCGTGGATTCCTTTACTTATGAATATCATTTCTATACCGAAGGGCCGGGCTGGCCGGTGGACCTCGGTGAGGGGCTTGATAAGTCTTTTGCCATTGACATCTTTAATGCCACCATCACTGAACCGGCTGGTATTCAGGAATTACTTCAAGGGCTGGGTATGGAAGCTTTTCTCTTGATCGGAATAATTGATGTTGATACCGTCAACAATAAGCTCAATCTGATCGGCGCGCTTGGCGATCTGGATGCACCGAACCCCAGCCAGCAGGATATGGATAACCCCACTATACGCTTCCCGGAATCCGCGGATTTTATCTACAACGCTTATGAAATGGGGCCCTTTGATTTCCCAATAACGATTGCGGGATTACTCGTTACCCTTGAGGACGTGATGTTAAGTGGCACCTTCTCGCCCAATTATGAATATGTGGGCAATGGATCCATGAAGGGCGTACTTGATCTTCGAGCCGTAGTCCTGGCCCTTGGAGAAGATCCGGACATTTTCATTCCCACCGTCTGCGGGTTGCAAGAGGGTGTGTGCCAGGCATGTGCTGGTGAGCCGGATAGACTGGAGTGCATAACGCTGATTATCGAAAACATGCGAGGGGACCTCAGGGTGGATGAATTTCTCAATCCTATCCCCGTGACCCCGGTAGCCGCGGTCACTGCTGTTGCCACCGGAACCGGGGATACCCGCACCATTGAGCTGACCCTGACTCATCCCAAAACCGGAGACCCGGAGGTAGGAAAGGACCTCTATGTGTATGTGAAAAGCGGAAATGGAAAATTTGAGAACGATCAGCAGGAAATTACAGTTACAACTGATGATCAGGGAAAAGCATCCGTGGATCTCACGGACACAGATGGCGGTATTGATGAGCTGAAAATAGAGATTGATGATATATCTACGCCGGTTGGTTATGTATGGGTAACAAGCAGTATCAATGTATCCTTTGATTAAGGCCCTGTTTTAATAAAGCCCCCCGGTCCTTCTTCCAGCCCCGGGGGTTATGGGGTTTAAGTTGAGGCCTTACCAGGGAAGAGATAAAGGGCAGGGTAAATTCTATGGCGAGATCAAGCTGGACTATTTCTAAGGGTGTTTGAAAGATAAATTCAGAGATCAAGAGGGGAATTTCAAAATGGAAAACAGGTCTGGCCCCCAGGGACTTTCGATGTCTTTCAGGGTGAAGAGAGCTGTGGTGGACATCTCTTTGCTGGCTTTGGGCGTTGTTTTTGAGATAGTCTCCAGGCACAGCGCCGAGCTCAAGGCGGAGATTGCAGACTGGGAAGATGGCAGAGTCTTTTCGCTGGGGGTGTTGCCTGAGGGGCCCGCTATTTCGCTCAAGAAGGAGCGAGACCGTATCCGCTACCTAGGCAAAGGTTTCAAAAACCCGGGATTGAAAATTCTGTTTAAAAACCTGGATTGTGCGCTTTTGCCCTTCACCGGCCAGATGGGTTCTCATACAGCCTTCGCTCAGCATCGCGCCATCGTGCACGGCAACGTGGGGAAAGGCATGCAAGTCTCACGAGCCATGAATATTGTGCAGACCTATCTTATGCCCGGTTTCATACTGAAAAAGAACTTCAAAAAGCCCCCCAGGCTCACCCCGGGGCAATTGTTGCTCAAGGGCTGGGTCATGGCCTATCTGGTAATTGCTATTTTGCTTAATATCAGGAAATAGAGGCAGGCATTTATTTTGAGACAACCTTCAAAAAAAGGAGAGAAATGATGATTCCAGAATATTATGAGTTTTCCTGCCCGGTAAAAATCATAAGCGGCTTAAAAGCCCTGTCAAACCTTGCTTTTGAAATGGATTTGCTCGGTGTGCATAGAGCTTTGATTGTGACCGATCAGGGGGTTGTATCCGCTGGGTTAATCAAGCAGGTTGAAAGCGCTTTCGAGGGATCAAACTGCGAGATAGGAGCCATCTTCGACCAGACCCCTCCCGATTCGAGCAAAAAGATCGTCAATAAGGTGGCGAACTTGTTTCAGGAAAAAAAGTGCGACTGTTTTGTTGCGGTGGGCGGCGGGAGCAGTATGGACACGGCCAAATGCGCCAACATGATTGTCACGGAGGGTTCTGATGATCTGATGAAATTCCAGGGTGCTGAAAGGTTGAAAAGCCCTATGAAGCCATTCATTGCTGTTCCGACAACTGCTGGAACCGGCTCGGAAGTTACCATGGCCGCGGTGATCTACGATGATGAGGCCAATGTCAAATTGAGCTTCACCTCTTATCGGCTCTTGCCTGATGTGGCGATCCTTGATCCGAAAATGACCATGACAATGCCTGCCAGGATAACAGCGGCCACAGCCATGGACGCGCTTACCCATGCTATTGAGGCCTATTACTGCCTGCAGAAGAATCCGGTTTCCGACTCATTCTCCCTGGCGGCGATCAAGCTTATCATGGATAACCTGCTCAAGTGCATTGAAAAGCCCGGAGATGAAGGTGCGCGTCTGGCCGTGGCCAATGGGGCATTACTGGCCGGGATAAGTTTCTCCAACTCCATGGTTGGTGTGGTTCATTCCCTTGCGCATGGATGCGGAGGAGTCTGCCGCGTTCCTCACGGGGTTGCAAACGCGATACTTCTGCCGTGGGGCATGGAGAATAACCTTGAGAAGGCCGGCGAAATAATCGCGGAACTGGCACCCGTGCTGGGCGCTTCTACATCAGGTAGCAAAATGGATCAGGCAAAGGCGGCTATCCAGGCTGTCCGCGATCTAGGCAAACGGCTCAAAGACCTGTGTGGATTGCCCACTACATTGAAAGATGCCGGCGTGACCGAGGACAAGCTGGAAGATATAGCCAAGGCAGTGATTAACGACGGAACAGTCACCTTCAACCCTGAGGATGTCACCTACGAGGTTGCCCTGGAGATTCTGAAGAAAGCCTACTGATAACGAAATGTTCTCCCGCGCATGTGGGTAATTTGCGTTTAATTTAATCTGATGATAATGCCTGAAATTGATGCTGAGGGACTGAAAAAGCGGCAGGATGAATTGATAGGCCTCTTCAATCGGGCGCCGATGAAGCGGACATTCGGGATGGAGCTTCATTACGACGAAAACGGGTCTGCTATTTTTGATATGCCTTATAACCCTGACTTTAACCATACTCTGGGTGGAATACATGGCGGGGTGATAGCCACGCTCCTTGATAATGCCGGCTGGTTTACCGTGGCCCCGCTTTATAACACCTGGATCTCAACCGCTGAACTCCAGGTCAGGTTACTCAATGCCGCGGTAAAAGTGGACCTCTACTCCAGGGGCCGTATCCTCAGCGCGGGCAAGAGAATAGCGATGGCTGAAATGGAGGTTCGGACGAGAGACGACCTGCTTGTCGCGGTCGGGTCGGGAAGCTTCGCGGTTACATCCATGTCCATCACAAAAGCCGGTGCTTAGGGCGACTGCATCTATTCCCTGCCGACAATCCAACCCCCAGGCCTTTTTGAGAGGCCTCCGTGTTTTTCTGTTTTCTAAAATTTTCTAGGCGGCTCTGGTTTTCCGCGATCTATATACCGGAAATAGCGCTTGAACTCGATGAATGTTGTCATCTTAATAGCATCTTCCGGACAGATGGCAACGCAGTCCCCGCAGGAAATGCACGCGGGAAAATCCTCGACCATCCTGGCTTTTTTATCTACCATTTCAATCGCGCTTGCCGCGCAGGCCCCCACGCATAATCCGCATCCGTTGCACCTGTCCCGGTCTATCACGACCTCTCCCAGGATCATGTCCTCGCCGAGCCGGCTGTAGCTTTCTATCTTTCTCTTATCCTTTCGCGTCAAATATTCAGGCATGGTATCACCTCTCAATAAACAACTTTGCAGGTTCCGTCCTCAACGAACCAGTCAATGGCCTGGGTTTCCCTGCTTACATAACCATCAGGGTTACCACGCGGGTAACCCACGGCAATGGATGTCACCAGCTTATAAGGATACCGGATTCCGAGACGCTTCTTCCACCTGGGCAACATGCCCAGTGGTGTGCAGAAGCTCACCCAGCAGGTTCCAAGCCCGTAGCTGTGCGCAGTCAGGACCATGTTCTGCCCGGCTATCCCGATGTCCAACACAGGATTGCCAGGGCATCGCATGTCAGTGAGGAATAAAATCACAGTGGGCGCGCCGTGCCATACCCCGAGCTTGCCCTCGGCAATAAGCTTCATGGCCCCGAATGGGATAGGGTGGAACATGTTGCTCATGAACCGCATGGCCAGCTTGGCGTTCCATTCCTTCCACTTAATTCCGGAATCAATGTAGTCAGTGAATTTCATGACTCTCTTGCAGACATTGATCACATCCTCGGTCATGTCCTCGATCATCTTCTGATCCTGGAACACTATGAACTTCCAGGCCTGGGCATTGCCTGCAGAGGGCGCGAATCTCCCTGCCTCCAGAATCCTCCGCACCAGGTATTCAGGCACCTGCTTCTTCTTGTAAAACCGGACACTCCTCCGGCGGTAGATCACATCCTCCGTCTCGTTGAAGGGATCCCCGGATTCAGGCGGCTTCAGCTTGGTCTCCTCTTCTTCCATGGCCTCAATTTCTTCACTCATGTCAATTCCCCTCTCCCTGCTTCTTTTCATTGGCAAGATATTCCCTGTACTCGACCAGCCTGGCCAGGACACTGGCCGCGCGCTCCGCATTAGGATATGAAAAATGACCGCCCTCGCTGATTCTGGATGTTTCCTCGGTAAAGGTGGTAGTGATCACGGGCTTATCATATTTCCGGATCCAGTGATCAATAAGCGCGCCAAGCATAGGCTCCATCAACTCCATGATGTCAGCCATCTTTGTCCCGTCTATATCGCCTTTTGCCAGGGACTCGAACAACTCCTTCAAGCCCTTGAAGAAGGAGCCCTGCATCATCTTTTCAGAGATAATGGCCTCTGAGAGTGTATTTACGAATTCTTCCAGCTCAGAGGCTTTGCCAGCCGTTACCGAGCCAAACATCACGATCAAGCCGGTCTTGATGATTTCCTTGATTTGAGCGCGATCTCCGGAATCAAGCATATTAGCAAAGGAGCTGGCCGTCTCCTCAAGCCCATCCATTTCCTCTTTCAAGTTCTCGAAGCTCCGGCTGAGCTCATCTCCTGCGGACGCCAGCATGGCCGAGATGCCTGAAAAAGACCCGAATCCCATGAAGATGAGTGCGTCAACCTCCGGGCACTTCAACAGCATCTCCGGTGCCTTCAGATATGTGATGAAGTTGCGGTCTCCAGCCGGGTCAACAGGATTGCCGTGGCTCCAGCGGGCCGGGAACATGGAGTTGAAGGCCTCTATGATCCCTGGCGGCAGGTCAATCACATTCAAGCCCAGCAAGGCGCACGCATCCGCGCACATTACGCCATAACTCCCTCCAGGAGTAGTGATGGCCACATTTCGGCCCCGTGGCAGGGGCTGCGTCAGAAGCCCGATTGCCACATCCAGGAGTTCCATAGTGGTCTCGGTACGGATAACCCCGGCCTTCTTGAACGCGGCTTCATAGATTGAATCCGAGCCGGACAGTGCGCCCGAATGGGATAAAATGGCGTGGGCCGCGGCCAGGGTCTTGCCGGGCTTCAAACCCACCACCGGCTTTTTGACAGTTACCTTCTTAACCTTGTCCACAAAACGGTTCCCGTCCGAAAGCCCCTCGAGGTAAACCATGATTACCTTGACTGCGTCATCGTAACCCAGGTACTCGATGTAGTCCTCAATCTGGATGTCCGCAGTACAGCCACAACTGACATATTGCTGAAAGCCCACCCCGCGGGAGATCGCGTCTATGACCAGAGCTCCGCCCACGTTGCCGCCCTGGGATACCAGGGCCAGAGGACCATCCTTAATCGGCAGGGGGAACATGAATGCAGGCAGGTTTGCGGCCGCGCTCCACATGCCCATGCAGTTGGGGCCGACCAGGCGAATGCCGCCCCTGCGGGCTATGGCGACCAATTCATCTTGCAGAGCCCTGCCCTTACGCCCTGTCTCGGCAAAACCCGCGGTAATGATCACGCCGGCTTTCACCCCCTTCTCCACGCAGTCCTCCATTACACCCGCCACATTCTCAGCAGGGATCACGATTATCGCAAGGTCCACAGAACCGGGAATGTCGGTCACTTTTGGATACGAGGGAAAGCCGAGAATGTTCTTGTCGCGGTTGTTGACCGCGTAGAGCTCGCCTTTGTAAAGGTTTTTCAAGCTGGTAAAGGTTAGAAAGCCCCATTTTGACATGTTGTTGGTCGCACCGATCACTGCCACGGACCGGGGACGAAACAGCGGCTTCAACTCGGCAACTATTTCAGGTTCAGGCATCTGTTTTTTATTAT
>CAZOMR010000034.1:0-17890 GCA_964580655.1 uncultured bacterium | reverse complement strand
TGAATAATACTTCGTGCCGCCGGGCGATCTCCTCCACCTTGTCGTAATACCCCATCCGATAGAAGGTCTCGCCACAGCAAAAATCCAGGCCCCCGCGAATAGTAAAATCCTTGAGCAAAGAGGCCTGGGTCAGGTAGGCGGTGGTGGTTACATTACATCCGGGGTAGACGATCTCATCGCAGGGAGATGTATCATTCCAGGTCGTTACCAGCGCTTTTTCATCTTCCGGCATTCTCTCAAGCACATAGGTCCTGAAGTTGAGCGGCTGGTGAGTAAGGAAGTACCTGGCCCTCGGCTTGAGCCCTTTCTTCAGGTATTCCTGATACCAGTGATATACGATCTGCTCACAGGGGTTCACGCCATTGGGACAGTATTCGTCGCAGTTGAAACACCCGGTGCAGTTCCTGAGCAGGAACTCACTCGGCCTGCCCTGGTTGAGCTTTTCTTTCTCCTCTTTAGCCACCTCAACAGGAAGCTTGAGCACCGGGCATTGATGCAGGCACTCCCCGCAGAGTTTACATTTCTCAAGATCGAAGAATATAAAATTTGCCTCTCTCTCGCTTTTCATCTATTATCTCCAATGTAGAGCTTTAACTCTCAGTAGCACATTATGGGGGGTTTTTCAAAGAAAAATGGGCGATGTAAAAGAACTAGGGTATGATTTTGATTCCTGCCAGGTTTGCGGAGAATGTCTCTCGCACTGCCCTGTTTTTGACTTTACCAGGGAAGAAGCCCAGAAGGAGATAGAGAGGCTTCGCGCGGGCGAGCCATCCATAGTGCTCAACTGGTGCACCGGTTGCATGGCCTGCAATAAATTCTGCGAGAACGACTGCAAGCCCTACCAGCTTATTCTCGATCGCTGGAATCAAAGATATGAGACTCGCGGAATTCCCGCCTTGGTCGAGTCCATACTTTTTTACTCACACCCAAATATCACGGATGCGGTTCGAGGCCGGTATACACAGGAAGAGTTGGCTCGCGTGGAGAAGCTGGAGAAGGCCGCGTCTGACCCTGAGTCATTAAAGGGAGCCAAAGACCTGCTTTTTTTCGGGTGTAACCAGTTCCTTGATCCATACATCACTCTCAGCCAGCTCTGGGAAGAGCTTCCGGCTTTTGGCAACCCGGGGGAGCTTTGCTGTGGCGAGCCCCTCTACCGCCTCGGACTACTGGATGCCGCAAGCAGGCAAGCCGAGCGCCTGACCGAGTATTTCAGCAGTTTTACAAACGAGCGACTGATCATGTTTTGCCCTGCCGGATATAACATGTTCACCAATGTCCTGCCTCAGAAGTTCAGAGCACGATTCCCCTTTAAGGTGCAATACCTCGGAGATTGGCTCTGGGACAGAATACAGAGCCGCGAGATCAAACGAAGGAACCCGCTTAATATGCGCGTGACAGTCCAGGACTCCTGTCATTCCCGGCAATTGGGAGAGGGATTCCGGTCCTTGAACCGCCAGCTAATAGAGTGGACCGGAGCAGAGATAGTCGAGATGCCCCGTCACGGTGACCGGGGGCTTTGCTGTGGGCTGTCAGCCGCGGCAGGATGGTATCCAAATGTATTGCCCACACTCTTCAAGGCCTTGCGTGAGGCCGGGAGAGCCGATGCCGAGGCCCTCGTGGCATACTGCAACGGATGCCTTCTAACACTGGCCATTGGCAGAAGGTTTTATCCCGGCATGCCCGTTTACCATGCCTTTGAACTGGTTCAGATGGCCGCAGGCGAAAGGCCTTCACATCCCCATAAGGGAAGGGCAGGAGAACTCCTCCTGGCAGGGCTAAGCCTGTTTAAACAAGAGGGCATATCTCTTTTACGAGAGCGAAGGAGAAAAGTTCAGATTTAGGCTCATCACACTGATGCCAGCCTTCCTTGCTATTGTATCTATGATCTAATGGTAATCATCCTGTGCGTTGAAAAATCGAAAAATTTGTAAATTTGCGAATATCAAAGTGGTTTGCTAGAATAGGAAGATTAAATTCTGAAAGATGAACCTTTTTGCGCCTTGGGAAATCAGATGCTGAGAAAGCTGTTCTTCCTGCTTGTGGGTATGATTCTTGTTGCTGGGCTTGCAAAGCAGGGCAAAGCAGAAGTGATAAAACAAATAGTTATCACGGGAAATCGGGCTCTTGAGGAAGAAACGCTCCGATCCTATCTGGTTACAGAAGAGGGGAATGAATTTTCCGTTGATCGCGTCTCACGGGACATCAAGGCGATATATTCATCCGGTTTCGTGAGCGATGTTCAGGTGGAGAAATCCTGGTTCGGAGAGGGCCCTGGAAGCGGGCTGGTCTTGACATATAGGATCGTGGAAAAGCCGATGGTGGATGATGTCCGCTTTGAAGGCAACAACAAGGTCAAGTCCGAGGACCTGGAGGCCGCGGTAGGGATTCGATCCCATGCGGTCTACGATCCAAAGAGGCTAAAGGAAGCCGAGCAAGTGATCCGCAGGGAATACGAAAAAAAGGGGATGTTTTTGACGGAGGTCTCATCAAGGAAAGAGCCGGCAGAAGAAAAAGGGCGGATAAAACCAGGATACATAGATGTAGTGTTCGAGATCGAAGAATACAAGAAGCCGACTGTCAAGGATGTGAGGTTCTTCGGAAACGAGGCCCTCAAGGACCGCGAACTCAGGCGCGTGATGAAGACCAAGACCGACTGGTACATGTTCACCTCCAAGCCCTATCATCAGGAGGATTTTCTCATGGACCTGTATCAGATCAGTTACTATTATCAGGACCAGGGCTACCTGGAAAGCCACATTGAGGAACCAGAGAGGTTCCTGAGCCCGGACCTGCGTCATGTGATCATAGGTATCGGGGTCCAGGAGGGCGAGCAGTATCAAGTGGGGGCTATCCGGGTGAAGGGCGAGCTCCTGGCCACCGAGGATGAGTTCAAGGAAAAATTCAAGCTCAAACAAGGGGATGTCTTCAAAAAGAGCCTGCTGATCAGGGACATTCGGTATCTCACGGATTTCTACGGGGATCAGGGGTATGCGCTTGTGGATATTGGTGAAGACCTGGAGCTCGTCCAGCAAGAACGAGTTGTGAATGTGACCTACGACATCCGCAAGGGCAAGAAGGTATATCTTGAAGAGATCAAAATGACAGGCAATGAGAAGACCTATGATAAAGTTATCCGGCGAGAGTTGACCATGGCCGAGGGCCAGCTCTTCTCTACACGGGAGTTACGCCGCTCTCAGGCACGCGTGACCCGGCTGGGATACTTTTCTGATGTCCAGTTTGTGCCGAGGCCGGCAAGCGAGGAAGACCGGATGAACCTCGAGATAGCGGTCAAGGAAAAACCAGCCGGAGCACTCATGGCTGGGGCTGGATACTCCTCGTTAGAGGAATTCTTCTTCAACGCCCAGTATCAGCAGAATAATTTCCTCGGAAGGGGCCAGAGCGTAAGCTTCACCATCCAGACAGGAGGCTGGACAGAAAATTACTTTCTGAAATTTGATGATCCATACTTCCTGGACAGCCCCTGGCATCTCGGGGTAAACCTCTTTTCAACTCAAAGGCGATTCCTCGATTTCACCCGCGAGAGCGCAGGAGGCACCATGACCATAGGACGACGCCTTCCGCATACCGAATATACCCGGACCTATATTACATACTCCTATTCCTCAAGCAGTCTGGGTCATCTTGGAGAGACATCCAGCATTTACCGCAGACAGCCGGACCCTTCTTTGACCGGAAGCCTCAGGCTTTTCCTCAAGCGAAACGCCGTGGATAATGTCCTGGACCCGACAAAGGGCTCGTACTTCGGCACCAGCGTGGAAGTGGCTGGCTATGGCATCTTCGGCGGAGAGAATGACTTTGTAAAAAGCGAGATGGAAGCCCGATACTTCCAGCCTATATTCAAAGGCACATACTGCGCCCTGCGGGGAAAAATCGGATACCTGGGCTTCGCGGACGCTGAAAAGCTGTTGATTACTGAGCGCTACTTTATGGGCGGAATACACAGTCTGCGCGGCTATGATTGGGGATCAATAAGCCCGCGTTTTGAAGAGGACAGCGGATCTCTCACCCGGATTGGCGGCAACAAGAAAGTGCTGTTGAACCTGGAATATATCATCCCCATCTCAACACAGATGGGATTCAAGGCTGTTCTGTTTTATGATCTGGGGAATGTCTACAACGACTATGAAGATTTTGACCTCAGAAATCTGAGGCGGGACTACGGGTTCGGTATTCGCTGGATGTCGCCCATGGGGCCGATGAGGTTTGAGATGGGCTATCCGATAGACCCGCATGAGGGTGAGAGGACAGAGGTTTTCAATTTCGCAATTGGGACAATCTTTTAATGGAGGAAAAGAAGATATGAAACCATGGACAAGACTGGTGTGTGGGCTGATTGTTATTATTGCAGGGATAATCTTTCTGGGCCAGTCGTCTGCGCCGGCTGATTCTGCGGGGTCCAAGATAGGAGTGGTGGGGCTTGAGGAAGCCGTGGGCCAGTCCAGGCGGGGCAAGGAGATCATAAGCTCGCTGGAGGCTGAGATTAAAGAGAAGGAGAGCGAACTGGATGCTGATAAGGCCGCGATTGACCAGTTGAAGAGGGAATACGAGGCAAAAAAGAGCATCTGGGATGAGATGACCAGAAAGCAAAAAGCCTCTGACATAGACCTGAAAGAACAATCGCTGGCGCGCAAGGCCCGGGATTACCAGGAGTATTTCACGAAGAAACGCTTTGAATCGGTCAGACCCCTGATAAAGGATTTCAAGGAACTTGTTGAGAGGCTGGGCAGAGAGCAGGGCTACGACATCATCTTTGACATATCCGGGGCAGTGCTTTATGTCAACCAGCACAGCGAGGTTACCCAGGAAGTCGTGCGCTACGCTGATTCAACCTTAAAATAAACAGGAATACCAGGAATGACCGATATTCATCCTTCAGCTATCGTGGCGCCGGAAGCCGAACTGGCAGAAAGCGTAAGCATAGGGCCATTTGCCGTGATAGGTCCGGGGGTGCGAATCCGTGCAGGGACAAAGGTCAGCGCTCATGTGGTTATTGAGGGCTTGACCGAGATAGGTGAAGAGAACTTCATAGGCCCGTTCGCCTGTCTGGGAGCAGAGCCACAGCACACGGACTATCACGGGGAGCCGACCCGGCTAGTGATCGGGAACCGCAACAGGATCCGGGAGTATGTCACTATCCATCGCGGCACGGCCCACGGCCGCGGAGAGACCATAGTAGGGGACGACAACTTTATAATGGTCGGGTGCCACATCGCGCATGACTGCGTGCTGGGCAATGGGATCATCATGGCCAACCAGGCGCAACTGGCAGGGCATGTCCTGGTGGAAGATTACGCTGTCTTCGGCGGCCTGACCGGAGTGCATCAATATGCCAGGGTAGGCGAGTGTGCGATGGTGGCCGCACTCTCAGGCGTAAGCCTGGATGCCCCGCCTTTCAGCCTTGTGGGAGGAGAGAGGGCGCGGTTGATAGGGCTGAACCGCATTGGCCTGAAACGGAAGGAAGTGCCTCCCGACACAGTCCAGGCCATACGGAGGGCCTATCGCATGATTTTTCATTCGGGAAAACTATTGAAGGAAGCACTGGAGAAGACAGATGCCGAACTGGGCGATGTGCCGGAGGTCAAGCATCTGATCCAGTTTATCAGAACAAGTGAGCGAGGTGTCCTGCGCTGAAGAGAGAGAAAGTGGCGCTTCTTTGTGGCACAGGCCCTTTTCCGGTGTTGCTTGCCCGTGCCGCGGCGGCCCGCGGAGTGAAGGTTCTGGCACTCGGGTGGCAAGGAAAGGTGGATGAGCAACTAGAGGTATCTGTGCCGCGGCTAAATCTTTATCCTTTTGGGCTTCTGGAGGGAATGCTGGAACTCATGGCAAAGGAGAAGATAAAAAAAGCGATGCTTGCGGGCAAGTTCCATAAAGGCTGGCTTTATCATGGCGGTGTGGAGACAGATGAGGAAGGGCAAAGGATTTTAAGGAAACTGAAAAATCACCAAGATGATACCATGCTTGACCTGGTTGCAGACCTGCTTTTGGAACGCGGGATCGAGGTCGTGGATAATACTGAGTATATCCGGGACTGGTTGGCCCCCATGGGGGTTCTAACAGATCGGCATCCTACCGGGGCGCAGGAGAAAGACATAGAGTTCGGGATGAGTATGACCAGGGAGATCGGGCGACTGGGGATTGGCCAGAGCGTGGTTGTCAAGCATGGTAATGTAGTGGCGGTTGAAGCCATGGAACACACTGACGAGTGTATCAAGAGAGCAGGCCGACTGGCCGGTGCGGACACGGTGGTGGTCAAGGCGGCCAGGCCAGGCCAGGATTTACGCTATGATGTTCCGGTAGTGGGCATGGAGACAATTCGGTGCCTTCATCAGGCAAGGGCCGCGGTCCTGGCGATTGAGGCCGAAAAGACAATCCTGATTGAACGCGAGAGCCTGCTCCGGAGCGCAAACAGGCAGGGCCTGTGCATTGTGGGGGTCAAGACCGGATGAACTCCAGCAGGGATCGCCTCAGGGTGGCGGTGATTGGCGTGGGCTACCTCGGTCGAATTCACGCCGAGAAATATGCTGAGCTTGAGGAAGCTGAACTGGTCGGTGTGGTGGACACCACTCCAGAGCGGGCCAAAGAGGTAGCCGACAGATGTCGCACCAGGGCTTTCACCGACTATCACCAGATATTAAAGAATGTGGACGCGGTAAGTATTGTCGTTCCTACTCCCGCTCACTATGCGGTGGCCAGGGACTGCCTTTCCGCGAACCTGGATGTGCTCCTGGAAAAACCTATCACCGAGACACTTGCCGAGGCCGACGACCTGATCGCTTTAGCCGGAAAGCGGAATAGAATCCTTCAGACAGGCCACTTGGAGCGCTTCAATCCAGCTATCCGGGCGCTCCGGGAGACACTTGTAAAACCAGGGTTTATTGAAGCGCATCGGCTGGGGTCTTTCCAGGAACGCGCGAGCAATGTGGATGTGGTTCTTGACCTGATGATTCATGATCTGGATGTCGTGATGAGCTTTGTTGATGCTCCGGTCAAGTCGGTCTCCGCCATGGGAGTGCCGATCCTGAGCGACAAGGTGGACATCGCTAATGCCCGTGTGGAGTTCAAAAACGGCTGTGTCGCCAACTTCACAGCAAGCAGGGTGACAATCGGGGAGGGGATGCGCAAGATACGGATATTCCAGCCGGAAAACTATATCTCCATAGACTACCAGAGACAGCACATGGCGGTCTTCACACTGGGCACGGGAGATGGCAAGAACCTGATGTCCAGGATTAAAGTAGAGGAGATCGAGCTGGATCAAAAGGATGCGCTGAGCGAGGAGATACGCGCATTCTTGCAAGCCATGCGAACCAGAGAAGAACCGGAAGCAAGCGGCATTGAGGCGCGCCGAGCCCTGAAAGTGGCACTGCGGATCAACCGATGCATTCAGCAAAACCTGCCGCGGATCAAGGATAACTGATGGCGAGCAAGCGGAAGAAAAAAAAGAATTCCGAAAGCGGCGGCCTCCGGTCCGAGCAACTCCGCCGGACCGTGGGATATGTCTATCCGTATTTCCGGCCATACAAGCGGACCCTGATCTGGGTGATCCTCTTTATGCTGTTCTCCTCATCCTTCGAGCCGCTGGTCCCATTGGCGGTGAAAAAATTTATGGATGACATCTTCATTGATAGAAACATGAAAATGGTTGCCATATTCCCCTTTATCTTTATCGGCCTGATTTTGTTGCGGGAAGTCTTCGGATATCTTTATAAATACATCAGAGAAAGGATATGCTTGAAAGTTGTCCAGGACATCCGGATAGCTCTTTATGATCACTTCATGCACCTGAGCGTGGATCATTACGACAAGATGAGCACAGGCGAGATGATGAGCCGGACACAGAATGATGTCAACCGGATGCAGACCACCATCCCGCTTGTCATTGATTTTTCTCAACAAGCAGTCAGGGTGATCTCTCTGACAGTAATCGCATTCATAATGGAGCCGCTATTAAGCCTGATAGCTGTTACCATCGGGCCACTTACAGTATATCCCATCATGCGGATCGGGTATTCACTGAAGCGACTTACGAAAAAGAGCCTGGCTCAGCTTGCGGTGCTGAATGTTATAGCACAGGAGACATACTCCGGTGGCCGTGTGGTCAAGGCCTTCTGCATGGAGGACAAGGAGATTGAGCATTATACCACCTCGAACCGAAGCCTGCTCTGGATAGCATATAGATATGCCCGGTACAAATACCTGGTCTCGCCAGCCACAAATATCATCGGCGCTATACCCATTGCCATCATCATCTACCTGGGGAGTAAATATATGGCAGGAGAGGCGAGCGACGCCTCGGAGTTCGTCTCCTTCATCTTTGCGGTGGGAATGATGGTCAACCCGATCAGACATCTGGGCGATGTCAACGCCGGGTTTCAGTCTGCATACGGAGCCGCGGAGCGCATCCGCGAAACCTTTGAAAAACAGAGCTCAGTGGTGGAGGCGCCGGATGCGATCGAACTCAAGCCCCTGGAAGATGAGATCCGCTACGAGCATGTATACTTCAAATACGAGGATAAATGGGTGCTCCAGGATTTCAACCTTGCCGCGCGCAAGGGCGAGCTGATCGCTCTGGTCGGCCCAAGTGGCGCAGGCAAGACCACGATAATCAATCTCCTTCCTCGATTCTATGAGCCTCTCAAGGGACGGATTACTATTGACGGCATGGATATTAGAGATGTGACCTTCAAGAGCCTGCGCTCTCAGATCGGAATCGTCACACAGGAGACATTCCTCTTTAATGACACGGTGGAGAACAATATCAAGTACGGCTCGGAGGAAAGAACACACGAGGAAGTGATAGAGGCGGCCAGAGCCGCGAATGCCCATGACTTTATCATGCGGTTTCCAGAAGGTTATGATACCATGATCGGGGAGCGTGGTGTCAGGCTCTCCGGCGGGGAGAGACAAAGGATTGCAATCGCAAGGGCCCTGATCAAGAATCCGCCAATTTTGATCCTTGATGAAGCCACCTCCAGCCTGGATACCGAGTCCGAGCGGGAAGTGCAGAGAGCCCTGGATGTGCTGATGCAGAACCGGACAACCCTGGCTATCGCGCATCGCCTTTCCACGATAAGACATGCGGACAGGATTATAGTGATCAGCGAGGGCCGGACAATAGAAGAGGGGCGCCATGAGGACCTGATTGCCAGGGGAGGAACATACAAGAAACTATATGAAATGCAGTTCTTCCTCGGAGAATACGGAGCGGAAGACCTGTCAGTTATAAGCGGAGAAACGGCTCGCTGAACATCAAGCCCGGAGAACAGATGACGGGTTTCGTCGCCTGGCTGTGGAGGCCGCGGAAAGAGTTGAGCGGATGGGGTCGGGCGATCCGGACTCCATTTTCCATCATGGCTTTCTTTTATGGCAGGATCATCAGGGCTCGCAAGAGGCTCTTTGACACAGGTTTTCTCAAGAAAAAAAAGCTCTCCGTGCCGGTGCTGGTGGTGGGCAACCTGAGTGCAGGCGGAACCGGCAAGACTCCGCTTTCGGCATGGCTGGCACAGCGTTTCCTGGAAAAAGGAATCAGACCTGCCTTGATATGCCGCGGGTATAGGGGCCGCGCAGAGGGGGATGTCCTGGTGGTCTGGGATGGCAAGGAAATTCAAAGCTCGGTGGAGGATGCAGGCGAGGAGCCGGTATGGCTATCGGAGAGATTACCGGGAGTTCCCGTAATAACCGGGAAGGACAGGTACCGGGCAGGGATCAAGGCGCAAGAGCGGTTCAGACCGGATTGTCTGATCCTGGATGACGGGTTTCAGCACCTTGCCCTGGAGAGGGATGTGAACGTGGTTCTGCTGGATTCAAAAATTCCACTTAAGGATGATTCCCTTCTTCCACGGGGAAGCCTGAGAGAGCCGCCTTCCGCTCTTTCACGGGCCCAGGTGATCGTGATGGCCCGCGCGCAAAAAGCCGCGCCTGAGCAGGCCGCATACCTGCGACAATGGAATACCGAGGCCCCGGTTTTCTTCATGCGTTATGTCCCCCAAAACCGCATCCCCCCTGCCAAAAGCGCACTGGCCTTTTGCGGAATAGGGTCCCCGGGGTATTTCTTCGAACTCTGCGAGGACCAGGGGGTCAAGCTGGTGGACAGGGTGGTATTCCCGGATCATCACACCTACAAAAAAGCAGAGCTTGAGAGGCTTGAGCAGAGAGCCCGGGACATGAATGCGGATTTTATCCTGACAACCGAGAAGGATGAGATAAAGCTACGGCACAAGATGGAATTCTCTCTGCCTCTTTTGGCGCTCAAGGTTGAGCCGGATTTTTTCGGAAAGGATGATGAATTCTTCAACCTGGTTTTTAAACTTTTATATAGTTAAGGGGGGAAGCAGATGGCCAATGTATTGAATTATATTTCTTATCTCTTGATCAGGCTTTTTATGGCCACTTTTGCGGCCCTGCCCATGTCCTTCGGGTTCGCTTTTGCAAAGGCACTCGGGGTGGCTGGTTATTATTTGCTCCCTGGCCGCAGGAAGATCGCACTGGAAAACCTGGAGCTGGCCCTGGGCGCGGAGAGAACCGAGGAAGAGAGGGAGCGCATAGCAAGGGAGTCCTTCATAAATGCCGCCTACAGCGCGATGGAGATGATTCACTTTGAAAGGATTATAGCGGAGTGGAAAGAGCGGTTCAGCTTTGAGGGGGATGAACTGATTGACGAGATGATCCGGAAAAAGAAGGGCTTCTTTGTCTTCGGAGGGCATCTCGGAGCATGGATGATGCTCCCGATTTTTCCAAAGCGGTTCATACCAGGCAATGTGGTTATCCGGCCACAGCGCAATCCATATTTTGACCGGTACCTGCGCAGGCTGGTCGAGAAGTGGGGAGGTCGGATGATCAACACCCGCGGGACAGGGGACCTGATTGAGGACCTGGCTAAAAAGGGTGAGATGGTCGGTTTCTATATGGATCAGGAGTCCCGGAGGGAGCAGGGTGTGTTTGTGGATTTTTTCGGCAGGCCAGCAAGCTCGCATGTAGTTCCGCCTTACCTTGCATGGAAGCACGATATACCGATGTTTCCATACTGGATGCCGCGGGAGACTCCGGGGCGTGTGAATGTAATATTCAAGCCGCCTGTCGAGTTCGTGAAGACCGGCGATAAAGACAATGACATCAGGGTGAACACCCAGAGGCTGGCCAGGGAGGTGGAGGATACTATTCGACGTTATCCGGAACAGTGGTTCTGGGTGCACAGACGCTGGAAGCGACAGATGGACGGCTCGGACCGCGAGGAGCGAAAGAAGCTCAAGAAACGCGGGAAGTCCAAGCGCGGCCGCGGAGCTTATGTCACCTCAAAGGATGTCTCGGCGCGGGAGTCAAAGCAGAGCGGGGACAAGCAGTGATCGCACCGGATAAGCTGAATATACTAAAGGCCAATGTGGAGAAGGTGATCATTGGCAAGCCGGATGCGGTCCGGCTGAGCATGGTGGCGCTTCTGGCCCGCGGGCACCTGTTAATCGAGGACATCCCGGGTGTGGGCAAGACCACGCTGGCGCAGAGCCTGGCGCGCTCCATGGACTGCTCTTTTCAAAGAATACAGTTCACCTCGGACCTGCTCCCATCGGACATCCTCGGGGTATCGGTCTATGACCCGCATCTTCAGGAGTTCAAGTTCATGCCAGGCCCCATTTTCAACTCCGTGGTGCTGGCTGACGAGATCAACCGGACAACCCCACGGACTCAGAGCGCACTGCTGGAGGCGATGAACGAGCGTCAGGCCACGGTGGAGGGCAAGACCTACAAATTACCCGAGCCATTCATTGTCATGGCTACGCAGAATCCTATGGAGCATTACGGCACATACCCTTTGCCGGACAGCCAGCTTGACCGCTTTTTGATGAGCCTGAGCATAGGGTATCCCGGCAGGGACAAGGAGATTGAGATATTGAAGACGCGGTCGTATCATTCCCGACCTGAGGAATTGAAGCCTGTGCTCTCGGGCTCCGAGGTGGTGGACTTGCAGGAGAAAGCGGAGAGTGTGAAAATCGAGGATAGCCTGCTTGGGTATATCTTGAAGGTCGCGGATGCGACTCGTGAACACCCTCGTCTCCGGTTAGGGGTGAGCCCGCGTGGAGCGCTGGCGCTGAAACAGGCGGCCAAGGCGCTCGCACTTATTGAAGCCCGGGACTATGTGATTCCTGATGACATCAAGTGCCTGGCTGGCCCGGTTCTGGCTCACAGGATCATCATTCGAAGAGAAGACTTTGATCCGGAAAGAAGGATCGAGATGGCAGGCCAGATCATACAGGAAATCCTCGACGAGGTCCCGGTTCCTGTTTGACTATCCCCTGTCTCTCGCTTTTATTTGTCGTGATTTTTCAATTCAACGCGGGGAAGGCTGTCTTCGTGAATTGCCGAGAATGGTTTTCCGTTTAGAGCTTCCCTGATTTTCGGACACCAAACATCGAGTTCGTAACCTTGAGTTTCCAACTTGTGAGCAAGGCGTGCGAGATTGGATTCCACCAGGCGGTCACCATATTTGCAGTAGAGGATTAGCTCATTAGAGATGATGTAGCTGGAATTGGTTGTCCATTTATTTTGCTGTTTTTTATTTCCCGCGATGGAGAGGATGAAAAAAATGATAACTGCCCCGACTAAAATTACTTTATTAACCCTGGCTCGCTTAAACTTCACTCGATCCCGCAAAAGCTCTATCCCGATGGCTATAAGGATGCTCATTCCTGCGGATGGAAGGTAGAGCATTCGGCGCTGGCTGAGGTGGAAGATAGGCAGGTTGAATGCGATGATCCAGACCAGAGCGAAGAGTGCAAGCGGGCCCCATGACTGGATCGCGGGATAACCGCGATATGATTTGATTAGATGAAAGGCAAGGCCGATTAATGCAATGAGATATAAAGCGGTGGCCCACAAAGGCAGGTCCACAGGTACAATGACCCGGACAAGCTTGTGCAGTTGAAGGTAAAGCATGAAGCCGACTGAAACGGCAATCCCGCCTGCGTTCTGATCCTTGTCAATGGTGACTACATAAACCGCTAAAACGGCGGCCGCTACCGTTATCAGAGCCAGAACCGCGGCCAGAACCTTCCACTTTCCGCTATGAAACAGCCACATGATGATTCCAGCCAAGGTGAACAGGAGCAAGTTTTCCCATGTCCCGATGCCATAAGCGATGTTGAGCCTGGCTATCCCGTAAAGGATAGGCATGATCGCTATCCATGCCGCATGGCGCAAGTGACGAGGATACTGAAAAGCGGCCAACCCGATCAACACAAGGACCAGGGTCACAGCCAGCTCCTTGCAACCCAGAGCCAATGAATAGAAAAAGTAAACGGCGATGAGGCGGCGCCGGCTTTCTGTTTGGGCAAAACCTATGAAGCAGAGCAGGGCGGCAAGGATAAATATTGCGCATAGTGAATCGGTCCGTTCGGCTATCCAGGCGGCTCCGGCTGCGGCGTTTGCGTTCAGGGTAAATGCAATTGCGCCGAGAGCGGCTGCGGCTCGGGAGAAGCCAAGCCTCAGGAGAAAGACCAGTAAGATGCCGCAGACCACTACATGGATAAAGAGGTTTGTAAAGTGATAACCAGAGAAGTTGTCCTTCCAGACCAGGTGGTCTATGGCGTACGAAAGGATAACGAGAGGCCGATAGTAAGACACAAACATGCCAAGGGATTCCCATGGCGCGAAAAATGTGCGTGCCACCTCCTTGAGGGTGTAGGCCCGGCAGAAATAGAAGTCATCGAGAGAGAGGCCTGACGCAAGCGCGGAGCCGTAGAGTGCCGCATCAATAATCACGATTACGGCGACGGTCACAGCCACAAACCTCGCAAGTTTGCTTTTATCGTCGGTTGAATCCAATATGCCCAAATGCCGGATTTGAATTAGTTTGATTTTATCAAGGTCGGCAAATATAATACAAGAGAATGCTTTCACTATTGCCTAGCCTCTGTTTGGGCAGAGGACACATAGAATTTCAATCCTTATGTTGACGCGCCGATTTTATATTTCGATTCTCTTGATCAGCTCATCCATCCTAATGCTGGAGATACTGATAACGCGCATCTTTTCGGTTATCCTGCTTTATCACCTGGCCTTCTTGGCGATTTCTGTTGCCATGCTTGGAGTTTGCTCAGCCGGTCTTGTGATAGTCCGGTTTCGACAGCGATTCTCGAGAGACAGGGCGGGCGCAAGCCTTACCTTCGCCAGCATGATCTACGCCGTGTTGATAGTAGCGGCCTTTGCGGTCATTTTACAGATGAGGATTCGAATCACCCCGGAAGCTCTGGTTGAAACAACGCTGAAGCTCCTGTTAGTGTGTTTGTTGATAGGTGCTGTTTTCTTTTTCGGTGGATTTGTAATCGCACTCAGTCTTACACATTTTACCGAGCGGGCTGGGGTAATTTATTGGTTCAATCTTTTAGGATCTGCGTTTGGCTGTCTGGCGGTTATCCTGGTTCTGGACTGGTTAGGGGGCCCGAACGCCATACTGGTGACCGCTCTCCTGGGCTCCCTGGCAGGAGCGCTGTTCATGGACAAGTCGGTCTCGCCGCGCCTTCGCAGGGGAATGGTCGCAACCTTGCTCGCGCTCCTTTGCCTCGTTCCACTGAACATGCGCTTCGAGTTCTTTAGAATCAATTACACAAAGGGATACCATGTTCCCAGAGACATGGTGCTTTTCAACAAGTGGAATTCCTTTTCCAGGGTGGCGGTGGTCTCATTTCCTCAGGACATCGTGAAGGTGGGATGGGGCTTTGCGGACCCGGCAGTAGCACGCTCTGTTGAGCACCTGTCGTTATTAATTGACGATCTGGCTCTCTCGCCGATCATCAACTTCACCGGAGATTTCGCGCCGCTAGAATTCTTAAAGTCCGACATCACCGCGCTCGGCTTCCATACCGGCGCTGAAGATTCAGATGTACTCTCGATCGGCTCCGGAGGAGGAAGGGATATACTCGCCGCACTGCTGTTCGGAAGTCGGCGGGTTGTGGGGGTGGAGATAAACCCGCTCGTAATCAAGGCGGTGGAGGATGAGCTGGGAGAATTCAGCGGGCGCATTTATAAAAGACCGGATGTTGAGCTTGTCATCGCCGAGGCGCGAAGCTACCTGGCGAGAACCGATGCGCAATTCGACTTTATTCAGCTAAGCTTTGTAGACACATGGGCTGCAACCTCCCAGACAGCGTTCGCGCTTGCGGAGAACAACCTCTACACGGTGGAGGCCTTTGAGCAGTATCTTGACCGGCTCCGTCCCGGGGGTATGCTTATGATCTCCCGGTTCCATCAGTATCCGAGTCTCGAGACCCTTCGCCTTTTAGGTCTATACAAGGAGGCAATGCATCGCAGGGGTGCGGATGACATCAAGGACCGGATGGTGGTGGCCAGAATCCGGGACTGCGGGATATGCATGATGAAACCGGACGGATTTTCAGCCTCGGATCTCTCGTCCCTGGTTGCGGCCATGAACCTATACCAGTTCGATCCTGTCTATATGCCGGGTGAGGGCGGGGACCCTCTGTTTGACGAGTTGGTTCATACCGACCTGCCTAATGAGTTTTACGCAAGGTACTCTTTTGACGTGTTCCCGCCGGAAGATGATCGTCCGTTCTTCTTTATCGGGGCATCTCTTGGCAAGCTGATTTTTGGCTCCGCGGATCGGGGAACCCGAATTTTCATGGGCTCGCCTGTGATTATCCTTTTGATCCTGCTTCTGCTTCTTTGCGGGCTCTCGACTCTTTTCGTGGTCATGCCCCTGAGAGGATGGAGTCGTGGATCAGCGCAAAACCTTTCGCCGCGGCTCGGGCCCGCCGTGTATTTCCTGTGTCTGGGTCTGGGTTACATCCTCATTGAGATGGGAGTGATTCAGCGCTTCACTCTTCTGCTCGGGCACCCGGCTTACTCGCTCTCAGTGACTCTCTTCTCACTTCTTTTCTTCAGCGGAGTGGGCAGTCTGGTAACCCAGCGGGTCAGCCACGACCGGCTATTCTCCGTGATAAGACCTGCACTCGCCGTGCTTTTAGTATTACTCCTTCTGGCCATGTTCATTCAACCAGCCATGGTGCAAAAGGCTATCGCTTTTTCGCGCGGAATGAGGATCGTGTTAGCTGTCTTGAGCATGGCACCGATAGGGTTCCTGATGGGAATGCCATTCCCCATGGGACTGCGCGCGCTTGAACCCGATAACCCGGTTTCGGTTCCCTGGATGTGGGGCATAAATGCAATGGCCTCAGTGCTTGCCTCAGTGGCCGCGGTGATGCTGGCCATTCACCTGGGATTCACGGCTGTGCTGGCTACCGGGGTTTTCTGCTATGGCCTGGCCCTTGTCTCGGCATGGCAATGGCGAGCGGGAATTATGGGGTCCGGGTAGGAGCAGAATTCGACTATATAGCGCGCTTGTTATTTATCAAGTACCTTCATTTATCAGAATATTAATCCCGCCGCGGTGCTCTGGTTTGTCAGGGCATCAGTGATTGAAAATAAGAGCCTTTATTTGAAAGCGTTATGTATGATGCAATAGACCGCGGTGTTGTCCTGATAGTCCTTGATCGCTGCGGAATTCGGCCCCTGAGCGTAGACCGGCACACGCTGTGAAGAGTGCATGGACAACATGGGCAGAACGGCCGTGGTCCATTTCACCTTTACCCTGTCTCCCTTGCCGTAATGGCCGGACTTGATTTCTATGCCCCCGGTCTCGTGATCCGCTGTGATGATGACCAGTGTCTGCGGATGGCTCTTCGCCCACTCCAGCACCACCTTGACCGACTCGTTAAACTCCAGAACCTCTGCAATCACCCTGTCGAGACTCATGCGGTGGCAGGCATGATCAAGCGTCCCTCCTTCAACCATGAGGAAGAAGCCCCGTGGGTCGCGTGAAAGCAGATCAAGCGCCACGACAGTCATCTCGTGCAAGCGTGGTTCAGGGTTATCCTGCTTCCGGACTGCTTCATAGGTCATATCCGTTTCACTGAACAGACCGAGAAGTCTCTCAACCCGGTCAATGTCCAGGTTCATAAGTTCGGCCCCGGTCTGGACATAGGTATAGCCCGCTTTCCGGGCATCCTTGATCAGGTCCGGCAAGTCGGCCTTTGCGCTCCAGGCACTGCGGCCTCCACCCATCAGGACCTCCGGGCGGATATTTAGATAATCCCGGACAATCTTCCGGGCCTCCCCGCGATCCGGGGTGTGCGCGGCAAAGACCGCAGGAGTGGCATCCCATATCTGGCAGGTTGTGACAAGCCCGGTAGCACGCTTTGACTTTACCTCCTCTAGCACACTCTTCAGGTTCTCGCGGTTCGGGCCTATGGAGACCCTGGCGTTAAGGGTCTTATGCCCGGTGGCTAGCGCTGTCCCTGCGGCCGCGGAATCAGTGACCCCGCTCAAGGAGCATGTGGAGAGCATCCCTTGATGCCGTGGTGTCTCAAGCTCAAGAGGCTTGTCCGGCCCGTTCTGGTAAATGCGCGCCGCGACTACCTGGTTCACTCCCATGCCGTCCCCGATCATGAGAATAACATTCTCTGCTTCCCCGGCTCCTTCAGCAATGAACCGAGCGCAGTCCGCATTGGAAAGGGGTTCTTTGCAGTTGTCATAGATGATGTCCGAGGACTCGAATCCAAAAACACCCAGGAGAACCGCAAGAAGAAAAAACACTCCTGATTTCTTACGCATCCTACTTACTCCTTCCAGGCAATAAATAAAAACTCTTTTACAGCCATAGTCTATTTTAGAACAACTTTTCACTTAATCAAAGGAAATTTGGGGTCAGGCAAAATTTGCAAAAATTGGGGTCAGGGGGGCTGTTGAAAAAGTATATTCCCTCCCCCTTGATGGGGGAGGGTCCTGCCTCAGTTGGAAATGGAGAGAGCCTCCGGTAGAATTGTCACTATGACGACAAGGAGGCGTGACAATGGAGAAGAAG
>CAZOMR010000033.1:0-18083 GCA_964580655.1 uncultured bacterium | reverse complement strand
AAAGGGACAAACGATGCAATCTATTCAAGGGGCAACTGCATTATTTGGGTTAAAATTTATTTTGTTATTTCTCCGCCCTTGCTAAAATCCTGTTTGTCATGAACCCGAAATCGGTTTTCTCGTCGCGTTGGTGGCATGAGAATCCGGTCTGGAGGTGTATGTTTTTGAAGCCAGCGGCATTGAGGATTGAGGCCAGGGTTCTGGAGTTGTAGAGCCGTGAAGCATAAGTTTGGTCCCGGATCAGGCCGCGCTTATTGGAAAAGACCTTCTCGCGCACCCTGACGATCCTATCGTCGCGCTCCCGGAATCTCTGAACCAGTATGTCCTCGCCTATCCTGTGCTCTGATTCCGGCTTGAAATTCTTTTCAAGAAAATCACCATCAGTGATGTCCATGCCCAGAATTCCTCCGGGCTTAAGCACGCACCGGGATTTCTTTAGAAGAGCCAGATCATCTTCTTCATCCTTTTCACCGATGAAATAGCCGAAGGAATTCCCGAGGATGAGCACCGCGTCAAAGCGGTCCGCATCAAAGCCAGTGCGGCGCGCATCGCCCTGACAGAAATCAACCGCAAGTCTCTCACGGACAGCGGTCTCTTTTCCAACGCGCAAGAGCTTGCTTGAGTAATCAAACACCGTAACCCGGGTGTAGCCCCTGCGGGACAGTTCAAGGCTGTGCCTGCCATGACCCCCGCATAGATCAAGCACCTCATGATCGGGTTCAAGTCCCAGAAATTCTTGAAGCGCGTCAACCTCTCTACATGTGATGGAATCGTCGCACACGCTCCGCGCATCCGTGACCAGGTACAGCTCGTCAAAAAGATTCTTCCACCAGTCCGGATCAACATGGATCATCTTTCCCTCGTTTTTTCAACGCACGGCCTTTAAGAAAATTGGTTTGCCTTGCCCGTCTTTTCAACGCGCTTTCTCAACACTGCTTTTCAATACCGCGTCTTTACCGCGGTGCTGATCCTGCCCCGAAGTTGAAAAGCCCGTCCGATGCTATGAGCGCAGGTGTGCCGTGCCAGGGCTGAATTCTCGCGACCTCTATCAGGTCATGTTCCAGTTTTATCAGGTGATCCAGTTTCCCCTCCTGCCATAGAACCTCAAGCGTTATGCAGTCCTTCCACAGGTTCTTGCAATAGGTAGTAAGAGCGCGCAGATGTCCGGGCCGGATGAGCCGAGGTCTCAGCGCAGTCATGATCGGCCCGAGTAGATACTTGAGTCCCATGTTGATGGCCTTTTCATCGGCCTTGTCCCGGAACTCCTTCAGCCCATCATACCCGAGATCGAGCATGGCCTGATTGATCCTCTCTGTGGCATCCCGGACCGAGTGCCTTGACCTCAGAATGGCAATGGGCTGGACACCGCCTCCGGAACCCACATTAGTGGGCACGCCCCCGAAGCGGCCTACAAATCCGATCAGACCCTTGTGAGTGATGAAACACCGGAAGTCCGTCTGCAAGGTCTTCAGGATAGCTGTTTTTCGTCCCGATTCCGTATCGAGCCAGGGGGATTCCTCTGACCAGAGCTCAAGCGGGATGAACTCCTGCACTATGTAGTCACCCTGCTTGAGCGCCTGGTCCACATCCTGGTCCCATTTCTCGCGCATAGGCCCTACGAACACGCCCTTGCCGGAGTAGCCGTGTCCGGGCTTGAGCACAAGGGATTGCGGATTGCAACGAGTCCATTCTGCAAGGTCCGGGATAGACTCGCCATTCGGCCCGGTAGTTTTTCGCGGGTAGAACTGACGCGTCCACGGTGTGTGCGTTACCGTGGTTTCGGACATGAGCGATGAAAAATCTCCGGTGACGGCCTCGAAGATTCCCTTCGCATTGATAGGATCCATTCCTCGCGGGTTTGTCACTATGCCAGCCCGGATAGCATCAAAAAGCGCAGAGCAATCGCTCTGACCGTGGATTCTCAGCAGGGTGTCGGTATTGAAATCCATGAAGATCACCGTGATGCGCTCGCCCTTGTAGGTTATGTCATCGCCCCTGCGCTCAAGCCAGTGCGGTGCGAGGAGCACTGCCTTGACACCATCAAGCGAGTTGAGGTATGTGACAAAGCTCTGGTTCTCAATCACATCCTCAAGCGTCTCCTCCTCTGCGACCAGCGCGATCATGACAGGCTCGCGGCCGAAGCGCAAGATATGCGCATCAATCAGCATGTCCGCGAAAGCTGGAACCGGATTGAGGACTGGATGATTGAATTCTATATTGAATTTCAGCCCGGTGCGCCTTTGCACTTCGCCCCAGAGCCAGCTTCCCAGCTCCTGGCTCATGCGCTGGTAATCCCATCCCCCGGGACTGCCCAGGTTCCATTCTGAATGAAAGCCGACTAACTCCATTGCCATGTCTATTTTTTCCCTGCCAGAGCCTTCAGCCTCATTCTTGCTTCGGTTAAAGGGAGTTCGCCTGCTTCGAGAACCCGATTGTGGAATTCCCGTTCGGAAAGGTCTTCCGCAAACTCGCTAAGCAAGTCAAAGAATCCGACCGTGCCAAGTGTATAACACATTTGATACCCTGGATTCAATGCAAAGCGCCGGACCGTTGCCATGGCCGTTTCCGGGTCATGGCCCATGCGGACTATTATTTGAGCGGCTTGATCCAGGCTAGCCTCTCCACTCTGGTAAGACAGGTCAGCAAGCCCCCGCATAGCCCGCCACCATCTGCGCTTGGGAGCGAGCAAGGCCTCTACCGGATTTGTGAAGTATCCGGCGCGAACCGGAATGCTTTCCGCATAGCATGCCCAGCCTTCATACACGAGGGGCAGTTCGATCTGCCTGCGAATAGGGTTTTTGTTTGAGAGCCTTGCGAGATCGAGAAGATGGTGTCCGGGATATGTCTCGTGCGCGGTGACAAACCTGCACTGCCGGTGGATGAATGCAAGCCTCTGTTTTTGCACTTGCGTATTCGGGCCTCTTGGAAGCGGCAGGATATAATACTTGCCCGGACCAGCGTCCAGACTGATCGGCGCGGCATAGGCCGCGGCTGACCTGATGCCTCGCATAGCCAGGGGCGTGAATTCTACCTCGACTCCCGGATCATGTTCCAGGGTAACCAGGTTTTTTTCAACCAGGAATTGCTTGATTTTCTTGACCTCGCGTTTATACGCCGCAAGGACACCTCTAGGGTTCAGGACCGGTGTAGGCAGACGCTGGATCATATCATCCGGAATTTTTCCGGGATCAATCTTTTTCCCTTCACGCGCGAGTGTCTCGGAAGCCAGTGCGATCTCTTGCTCGATCTGGTCCCGCGCACTGGCCAGGGAATGAGGCCATCCATAGTTTTCGATGAGCATTCTCTTGAGTAGTTCCTTTCCCACCGCGGCCTCTCCTGTTGAGGTTAGCTCACCGAGATGTTTCCGCAGACGCTCAATAGCATCCCTGATTTCCAAAAAGGGCAGGCTGAAAGTCTGTTCCTTGAAGAGTCCTTCCTTGCAGAGGGAGTGTAAAAATACCTTGACATCCTCTATCATTTCCAGACCCAGGTTGCGATGAATTTCCGGCACCTGAGTGAGGTTCTCTCTGGCCCCATCCAGCATGCGCAAAATGGAAGCCAATCGTGATTCCAGCCATTTTTTGCCTTGCCGGCCTTCGGGGAAGCGCGAGGTGTCCAGCGCGATGATCAATATCTTGAGATACAAGCTCGGATCACGACGCCACAGCGGCAGATCCTCAAGGTGGAATATGATGTTATTCATGCTTAGCCGGATCATACGAAGGTCAATTTTTTCATCGAGATCAGCGGGCTTGATTTGCTCAAGGTCGTTTTGAATTCCCTTGATCTCGCGGATCACTTGCGCAATTACTTCAGGCTCAAAACTATCCACTTCCCAATTAAAAGACTCGATACGGGGCAAGAAGTAGAACTCATCGCTTCCTGTCATTACCGGGAAACGATCCCCGATGAGCTTGAAGTATTTCTTTGCCAGAGACTGAATCATGGCGTATTTATTATAAAGCATAGTAGGTTCCGGGACAATTATTTTCAAAGTTGCAATTCAAAAGGGCAGGGGGGCAGACAGCAGGACGCGCTGTGCACCTGACTTTGGAGTGGCATACCTTGCTCTTGTTAGTGCATTATGTTATTTTTCAGGTAACTGGAATCCGGATAAAACATTACCTTGATCATGCAAAAGTTGCGCATAGGCCTGGCTCAGATAAACCCGGTGGTCGGAGACCTTAAGGGAAACGCACGCAAGATACTGGCCACAGCCGCCCGCGCCGAGAAGAATGGCACAAACCTTCTAGTCTTTCCGGAAATGGTCCTGACCGGGTATCCGCCTGAGGACCTGCTTTTAAAGCCTTCTTTTATACGGGACAACTTAAAGACCCTTGATAAAATCCGCAAGGAAATAAGAAGCCCTCGCATGGTTACGCTCATCGGCCATGTAGATCAGAAGCGTAACATCCATAACGCCGCGGCAGTAATCTACAAAGGCAAGATAGTGGCGACCTACTACAAGATATACCTTCCCAACTACGGCGTGTTTGACGAGGCCCGGTACTTCCAGCCGGGATATAAGCCGATGGTGTTGAAATGGGGCGAGATGGGTATCGGGATAAGCACATGCGATGACATGTGCTATCCGGAGGGTTCGGGTTATCAGGTCGCATTGAGCGAGGCTGAAATTCTCGTCAACCTTTCAAGCTTACCCTATCATGTGGGAAAGAGCGAGTTGAGGGAAAGAATCTTTGCGACGCGCGCCAGGGAGAATGTGGCTGTGGTCGCGCTTTGCAACCTGATAGGAGGCCAGGATGAACTGGTCTTTGACGGCTCAAGCGCAATCTTCGCGCCGACAGGCGAGGTGATAGCAAGGGCAAGGGCTTTTGAGGAGGACTTGCTGATCGCGGATGTGGACCTGGAGCAGGTCTTTCATCAACGGCTTCACGATCCGCGCTTTCGCCAGGAGAGAATCAAGAAGCCTGTGCAGGAGATGGATATTGTTCAACTACCAGCACTATCTACTCGAGGCTCAAGACCCGGCGCGTTGAAAAAAAGGGTGGAGCCGATACCCGATGAGAGAGAGATGATCCTGAAGGCCTTGATCCTGGGCACACGCGATTACCTCAAGAAGAATGGTTTCAAGAAAGTGGTTATCGGTTTGTCCGGGGGCCTGGACTCATCCCTTGTCGCGGCCATCGCAAGAGAAGCACTTGGCCCGGTAAATGTGATCGGAGTCGGTATGCCCGGTCCATTCACATCAACAGCGACCCGAAGAGATTCAAAAAAGGTTGCGGAGAATCTCGGAATAAGCTTTCTTGAGATTCCGATCAAGTCCATCTATTCTGCTTACCTTGAGGGACTGGCCGATGTATTCAAGGGAATGCGTAAGGATGTGACAGAGGAGAACATCCAGGCGCGCATCCGGGGCGACCTGATCATGGCGCTCTCAAACAAATTCGGCTGGCTCGTGCTCACAACCGGGAACAAGAGCGAACTTGCGACCGGCTACTGCACGCTCTACGGCGACATGGCCGGAGGATTCGCTGTGCTCAAGGATATCCCAAAGACCATGGCGTATGAGATAGCCCGGCTTATAAACAGGAAGGCCGGCAAAAACCTCATTCCGAAGAGCGTGATTGAAAGGCCCCCTACAGCAGAGTTGAGACCCGGACAGAAAGACCAGGACTCACTCCCGCCTTACGAGCAACTTGATCAAATCCTGAAGGCATATATTGAAGAGGACATGGACCCGGAAAAGATGATAAAGCATGGCGCAAAGGCAGTCACCGTGAAAAGGGTCATCCGGATGGTGGACAAGAGCGAGTATAAACGAAGGCAGGCCCCGCCAGGAATAAAGATCACTCCACGCGCGTTCGGAAAGGACTGGAGACTACCCATAACAAACCGATACTAGATCGGTAGATCGGGGCCAGAGCTTTAGTTATTAGTTGACGCCTGACTCCCTTGAATTGAAAATGAAAAGACTAATCCATGTCGCTTTTTTAATCCTGATTTTTCCGGTCTTCTTGATCGCGGGATCACAGGAGAAGGGTCTTGCGAATTTCCGCGATGATGATCTTGCGCAAAGATACGCATTGGTGATAGTGCAGGATGATTCAATCCCTGCAAAGCCGGAGCGCCTGCTTTACCGGATGGCGAGAGGCAAACACGAAAACGACGGCGAAATCCTCAAGATCGCTTATCATGTTGTCTGGCCGTTTGAGAAGGACAGCCGCAAGGGATTCTACTCATGGTGGACAAGGGTTACCTACACGGGCGGCCTGAAGCTCCAGAAAATCATTTACGGCCCCGGTGATGTTGAAGGGATTGAATTAACCGTGGATGCGGAATCCGGGAAGATCATCAAGGTGGTATACGAGACAGCGGATTGGGATGAGAAGGGCAGGGTTATACATGTCCCGATGGAAGAAACCGGTGCAGAGATTCCTTCTGATCATCAACTTGTCTTTCGCGTTGTCTCATGGAACCACATGTTCGACCTCATCTCAGAGTCCGAGGTAAAAGAAGAGCCGAGATATGAGCTTGTCCCGGAATACTTCTCGGAAGAACTCTGGCACTATTACAGCATGACCAAGAAGAAACAAACACCGCTCAAACGCGACCGCGCGCATTTTGAATGGGAAGTTGAAGCAGGCTAACACTTGAGTTGCAAGTTAAGGCCTGGTCAATCAATTATTGTGCAGGTCTTTATAGCGACTATCCAGCCTTCGTAGCCTTAGGTTACTTCGGCGGAGTAGGCAAGTCGCGCGCACAAAGATTGACAGATTCTTTTAAGTAGATGCTATAAACCTCACCGATATGATCTCGTATTCTTTTGTGCCTCTCGGTGTATTGACTTTGACCTCGTCTCCGGGCTCTTTTCCGATCAGGGCGCGTGCAATGGGGGACTCGAAGGAAATCTTTCCCTCTTTCAGGTCTGACTCCTCTGCTCCCACTATCTGATAGGTAATGGCATCTCCGGAATCAAGGTCTAGAATCTCCACTGTTGCGCCGAAGACGACCCTGTTTCCCTTGAGCTTTGCAGGATCAATCACATGTGCGCGCGAAAGCTTGTCCTCCAAGTCACGTATCCTGGCCTCGATTATTCCCTGCTTTTCCTTGGCCGCATGGTATTCCGCATTCTCGGAAAGGTCACCCAGCTCGCGGGCCTTGAGTATCTCATCGCTGATCTTTATGCGGTCTTCCTGCTTCAGCCGAAGCAGTTCCCTCTTCAGACTCTTATACCCGGTTTTTGTAAAGGGAACATCTTCCATGATTTTTTATATTACCGCTGACGCCACCCCTGGTCAAGCCCTGCGCGCTCCATAGCCAGAACGGCCTTCTGGTAATCCTGCCTGCTCAGGATTTCATTTATCTCGGGAAACTCATCGGCCCTGTATGCCGGGAAATACTGTGCCATCAGGCTGACCGCGGTATGTGGAGAGACATCCCTGGCAAGAAAATTGAGAATCCCCTCGCTCCCTGCCAATCCCTTTGGCAAAACCAGATGTCGGACAATCATTCCCCGGATCGCTATGCCTTCCTCGTCCAGGACCAACTCCCCTACCTGGCGGTGCATCTCCTTGATCGCGATCCGGTTTACTTCCGGGTAGTCGGGTGCGGAGGAATATTTCTTCGCAACCTCGGGGTCATCATATTTCATGTCCGGCAGGTATATGTCAATGATTCCGTCCAGGATTTGCAATGCCTCCAGAGTATCATAGCCCCCGGTGTTATAGACCAGTGGGGTTCTCAAGCCGCCTTCTATGGCAAGATACAGGCCTTTCAGAATCCAGGGCATCATGTGTGTGGGTGTTACGAAGTTGATGTTGTGGCAGGAGCGGCGCTCGAGGCTCAGCATCATATCCGCAAGAGCCTCCGTGGTCTCCTCGTTGCCGTGTCCGAGCTGGCTGATGGGATAGTTCTGGCAGAACACGCAACGAAGGTTGCAATGGGTGAAGAAGATAGTTCCGGACCCGTGGTATCCGGAGAGTGGCGGCTCTTCCCCTGGATGAGGGGTGTAGCTCGATACGACCGCATGTGCTCCTGCTCCGCAAAAGCCGATCTCCCCCGCGAGCCGGTCCACGCCGCATTCCCTCGGACAGAGACGGCAGGGAGAAGTCAAATCAAAGGCCCTTTCAATGCGGGTCTTGAACTCCTTGCGGGAAAGCCTTAGATATGACGGATAGTCCAGATTTACCACTTGTAAATTTCTGACAGCCTCATCCGCGGGTATCGCTCCCACTTGGTGCTCATAGCCATGAATTGACGAAGCAGACCCTCCAGGTCATCCCCGTTCTTCCGCGCACGCTTTAGCTCCTGGATGATAAACTTCTGCGCATCGGGCGGATGATAGCAGTAAGCCTCGGTAAGATGAAAGCGGGCTCCGAGAGGCACAATGCGAACCTCGGCCAGATCACCGCGATCAAGGCTTGGGGCAAGACCTTCCACATTCCTGTATCTCTTGCCGTGAAAATGGTCCTTCAGCCTGGCTTGAGCGCCTTTTTTTTTCTCTACCCTGAACAGGCCGTGAATACTTCTTTCAAAACCTGCAAGGATTTCCTTGTCGAGATCCGAAAGTGCTTGAGCTCTCTCCTTGATGAAAAGCGAGATCGGGGCGAGGTTCAGGCTGTCAAGTTTCCGGTCAAACGCGAACCACTCCACGAAGCTCATAAGCCTCATCTCAAAGAAAGGCTCGCCATCCCTCGGATCGCCTATCTGCTCAAAATACCCTTTTCTCGCTCGTTCAAGCTCCTCGGCAAACTCCGGATTCCCGATGTACTCCTCAATCTCCCTCAAAAGGTGCGTGAATTCTTTCAGCATTTTTCTACTCTTTGAGATACGGGAACAGCTCCATCGCGGGCTTGACTCTTTTTTGCCTGGGAAGCTTCAAAGCTCTCCCTTCCACCAGCACCTGCACCGCCTTGCCCTTTACCTTCCAGCCGTCAAAAGGGCTGTTTCGAGAGCGCGAGTAAAAATTATTCACATCAATAGTCCACTCTTTTTCAGGGTCAATCAGGGTTATGTCCGCCGGGGTTTTCTGCTTCAGGGTGCCCCCTGGTATTCCGAGTATCCTTGCTGGATTCAGTGAAAGCTTTTCCACCATCTGTTCCCAGGTGAGCTTTTTTTCCTGCACCAGGCGCAGTGTCAGGGGAAGGGTTGTCTCCAGGCCGATGATGCCGAACATTGCCAGATCGAATTCAACATCCTTTTCCACGCGGCTGTGAGGAGCATGGTCGGAGGCGATCACATCCAGGGTGCCGTCTTGCAGGGCCTCTATGACAGCCTGTCGGTCCGACTCGGTGCGAAGGGGCGGCTTCATCTTGGTATTGGTGCTATACCCGCGCACGGCCTCGTGGGTCAGGCTGAAGTAATGGGGAGCGGTCTCACCGGTGACAGGCAGACCTCGCGCCTTTGCATCCCTTAGCAGGCGCACTGATCCCGCAGTGCTTAAGTGCGCCAGATGAAGCCGGGCGCCAGTCATCTCGGCCAGAATGATGTCCCTCGCCACCATGGCCTCCTCGGCCGCGGATGGTATCCCGGCAAGGCCCAGTTCCGTGGAGACATTTCCCTCGTGCATCACACCGCTCGCTGTCAGGCTCAGGTCCTCGGAGTGAGAGATGACAAGCAGACCCATGCCCTTGCAGTACTCCAGTGCCCTGCGCATAAGTTCGCTGTTCATAACCGGGTTGCCATCGTCAGATACAGCGACACAGCCATGGTCATTCAGCTCCCCTAGCTCGCAAAGGCTCTTGCCCTCAAGTCCAGTCGAGATCGCGCCCACGGGGTACACTTGGGCGAGCTTGGCCTGCCTTGCCTTCTCCAGGATAAAGTCCGTTACCGCGGCGCAATCATTCACCGGCCTGGTGTTGGCCATACAGGCCACCGCAGTGAAGCCGCCTGAGGCCGCGGCCAGAGCCCCGCTTTCAATGGTCTCCTTGTATTCATACCCGGGTTCACGGAGGTGAGTATGCATGTCAATCAAGCCCGGGCAGACCAAAAGACCCTTGGCATCTATTACCCTGGCGCCCTCCACCCTTGTGCCGGGTTTGAGCAAAGCCTTGACCTTACCCTGCTCAATGAGCACATCCCTCGAGTCCATGAGTTTCTGAGAAGGGTCAATAAGCTTTCCGCCCTTAATGAGCAGTTTCATCTATACCTGCACCTCCGCCGCAGAGCAAATAAAGCAAGGCCATCCTTACCGCCACCCCGCTCTCCACCTGGTCAAGGATGATGGAGAAGCGGCCGTCCGCAACCTCTGGACTTACCTCCACCCCCCGGTTGATAGGCCCGGGATGCATGACCAGGATGTCGGGCTTGACCTTTTTCATCCTTTCCATGTTAAGGCCGTAACGGATGGAGTATTCACGCAGACCTGGAAACAGGGTGTCGCTTCCGCGTTCGAGTTGAATCCGGAGCATCATGATCACATCAGCGTCGCGGATGACTTCAGGCACATCATAACTCACCCTTGTCCCCATATCTTCAATGCCTGGCGGGATCATGGTAGGCGGTCCAGCCACCCAGACCTCTGCCCCCATCTTGCTGAACCCGTAAATGTTTGACCGGGCAACCCGGGAGTGAGTGATGTCGCCCACTATGACCACCTTTAATCCTTTAATTCTCCTTTTGCGCTCCCTCACCGTAAACATGTCAAGCAGGCTCTGGGTGGGATGCTCATGAGAGCCGTCTCCGGCATTTATGATGGGGGTCTCAATCAGTTGGCTCAACATGTAAGTCGCGCCGGCCGCGGAGTGCCGGATCACAAGTATGTCCGGCCGCATGGCCTCGATGTTGCGCGCGGTGTCGGTCAGGGTCTCTCCCTTGGTCAGGCTGGATGTGCTTGACGAGAAATTCACCACATCAGCGCTCAGGCGTTTTCCTGCGATCTCAAAAGAGGTGCGGGTGCGGGTGGACGGCTCGAAAAAGAGGTTCACCTGTGTCTTGCCTCGCAAAGTGGGAACCTTCTTAATCTCCCGGCGGCTAACCTCCTTAAAGGATTCCGCAGTGTCAAGTATAAGCTCGATGTCCTCGCGATCCACATCCCGCAGTCCCAGAAGGCTCTTGATCTTCAGCGCCATTTTTTCTCCTTGCTCAACATCGTTTTTCTAACCGCAAAAACGCATTTCCTGCTTTGCAGGAATTTCAAATCTCATCTATGAAAGAACTCATTTTTTTGTCCCTAATCTTAGATCGCATTCAGCCTTCGTAGCCGTAGGCTACTACGGCGAAGTAGGCAAATTTTAAATTTTCATTCTTCTTTGCGTTCTCTGCGCCTTTGCGGTGAAATTATTTCTCTCCGGCCTCTATCAATAACACCTCGTCCTTTTTCGCCTGTGGCTTGAGATTGACCTGCACCTGATCCCCGCGGGCCGTGGGAACATTGCGGCCCACAAAGTCTGCCCGGATCGGAAGCTCACGGTGGCCCCGGTCAATCACGACCGCAAGCTGGATCGCGCGAGGCCTGCCCAAGTCCATAAGTGCATCCATTGCGGCCCTCGTGGTTCGACCTGTAAAAAGCACATCATCCACGAGGATCACTATCTTGCCCTCAATAGAAAAATTGATTTCGGTTTTGTGAACCTCGGGATGGGTCTTGACATGGAAGATGTCGTCCCGATACATGGTCACATCCATGAACCCGCAAGGCACCTTGACCCTCTCGATCCCCTGAAGGCTCTTCGCAAGCCGGGCCGCCATATGCTCCCCGCCAGTGCGCACACCGATCAGCACCACATGCTTTACACCATGGTTGCGCTCAACTATCTCATGCGCAATACGGCTCAAGGCCCGGCTAAGCGCGGGCTCGTCCATCAGCTTCTTCTTTTTAGCTCTTGCGGCCATGTGCCCTCCCTATAAAAAAGCCTTCTCCTTTATTCAGGAGAAAGCCTGTAAATCGCTGACTGCGAGAATCCGTCTCATTTTTCCGCCCTTCCTAACCTCACTGGATTAAGTTAAAAGGCAATAGATAAGTTAGCACCGCATCTCGGTTTTGTCAATCTTTTTTTGAGAAAAAATATACTTGACTTTTCTTGCCAGATATTTAAAATGATATTGATTCAGGCGCGTAGCTCAGTTGGGAGAGCACTACCTTGACGCGGTAGGGGTCGTGGGTTCGAGTCCCGCCGCGCCTACCATAGAAAAAATGCTGGCAGGTCAAGGGCTTGCCAGCTTTTTTATGATTTGAATTTTATAGACAAGTCACTTGATATGTGGATATAATTAATCCAATGTGCTTTTTGTGAGGAGGGAAGACATGGCTGAATTTTACAGGTGCAAGTATCTTACGGGCCGGAGGCTTGTTGCATTTCTTGCCATAGCGGATTGTATAATCCCCCCGGACGAGGATTCTCCGGGAGGCGGCACCATGGCCACGGCGGGAGTGGTTGACTGGGCACTTGAGAGGATAGCGGCTTCTTTGCGCTCGCAGTTGTTGCTCTTTATTCTGGTTGTTGAATTCATGGGGATTTTGTTCGGGGGAAAGCCGTTTTCAAAAAACAGCGAGAGCGCGAGAAAGCGCCAGTTAAGCTGGATGGAGAGCGGCCCTATAGGACTTTTCAGGATGGGGTTCTTCGGTCTCAAGAGCTATACCTGCATGGGTTACTACACGAGGGAGGACATCTGGAAAACGATTGATTATGAGGGTCCTATGTTGACCGATCTTGAGTTTGTTGATCCTGCTATCCGGGCGATTTGTCAGGGCAGGATGGAGGTGGTGGGATGAGGCTTGATTACGATGTGGTCATAGTCGGCACGGGAGCGGGCGGAGGCACGGTAGCGGATCGGCTTATCCCTCTAGCCAGGTCCGGCGCCAAGATTGCGTTACTTGAGGCGGGCCCTTATTTTCCGCATGAGTACTTCACCCAGCGCGAGATAGAGATGATGGGCCTTTTCTGGTTCGGCGGAGCCTGGCCCACGGAGGACGGTTCCATCACTCTGGCTGCGGGCAAAGCTGTAGGCGGAAGTACACTGATGTACACGGGGGTTACCTTCCGTCTTCCGGATGATGTATTCGAGGAATGGGGTGTTTCGGGTATTACACCGGATGACTTGAGGCCCCGGTTTGAAGCCCTTGAAAAAGAGGTGAACATGATCGAGCCCGGGGATGACATGATCAACGACAATAACCGGCTTTTCAAAGAAGGGTGCGAAAAACTTGGCTGGCCGGTTGAGAAGATCATGCTTAACCTGAAGGACTGTAAGCAGATGGGCTTTTGCAACATCGGGTGCTCGACCGGCGGCAAGCAGGGCACCATAGAGGTTCAGATTCCAAATTCGGTGAAGGCAGGGATCGAGTTGGTGCCGAACTGTAATGTCGAGCGTGTGGCGGACAGGATTGTATATGCAGAGGTCAAGGCCGCGCCTCCGGGCACCAAAGCAGGGCCGTGGCAGGAAGGGAAGGTGGAGATCAAGGCCAGGCGAGTGGTCATTGCCGCAGGCAGTCCGGGGTCTCCCGCGATCCTGTTGCGGTCTGGGCTGGGGGATAAGTTTCAGACCCTGGGCCGCTACTTTAGTCTCCATCCAGCGTTGACGGTGTATGGAATTTACCCGGAGCGCATTAAGAACTATAGGGGATTCCCAAAGACCTATTACACTCCCAAGTTCTCAAAGTCCCACAACCATTATATCGAGACAGCATTCTATTACCCTTTTATAAGCACAAAGCACCTTGGCCTTTGGGGGCAGGATCTGAAAGATGTGATGAAGAAATACAACCAGTTCATGACCATGATTATCCTGAACCACGATCTGGCACTGCCTTCCAACCGGATTGTTCTGGACAGACACGGCGAGCCGAAAATTCGCTACAAAATATCCCGCGAAAGCGTGGATTCACTTTGCCACGCCCAGGCGCAGGCTACAAGGATATTTTTCGCGGCTGGTTGCGAGAAGGTGATCATGCCATGTGCGGACCGGATGATTTTCAAGGCCGATGAGGTCCCTGACGAGAAAATTGAGGAGTTCATATCCCCGAGAAATTTTATACCTAACAAGATACCGCTCTCGTCGGCACACCCGCAGGGAGGATGCAGGATGGGTAAAGGCCCTGATGATTCGGTTACCGACTCCTGGGGGCAGGTTCACGGCTATCCCTGGCTTTATGTAGCGGACGCAAGCTTATTTCCAAAGAGTTCGCATGTGAATCCCTATCTTACCATCATGGCGTTGGCTGACAGGGTAGGACAGAGGTTAAGGGAGACGCACGGGCAGTGGAGCAGAGAATAAATTTGTAAACATAGTCTCAAGAGCTTCAAAAATTTCTCCACTTCTTCCTGCGTTAATCCCGAAAAATGCAGTTCAACTGCATTTTTCAGGTTAACACATCATCGCGTTAGCCTTTGCGTTTGCAAAAGGTACATGTTCTGGTAGAATGTCCACAAGTTGAATCCAGTTTGAATCACCCAAGCTATGCAGGAATCTCCTGACATAAGAAAGCGCGGCATCTGGTCGAGTCGCCTTATGTTCATACTTGCGGCGGCCGGGTCTGCTGTCGGACTTGGCAACATCTGGAGGTTTCCCTATATGACAGGCAAGTATGGTGGAGGCGCGTTTGTGCTTATGTATCTTGGCTTTGTTGTTGTGGTTGTGTATCCGATCCTGATTGCCGAGATCATCATAGGCAGGGAGGCTCGTCGGAATCCTGTTGGGACCTTTTCGCGGCTTACTGGTCGAAACCCTTTCTGGATGTGTGTGGGCCTTATGGGTGTTGTGGCCGGTTTCGTTATTCTATCCTATTACAGCGTTATTGCCGGCTGGACCCTGGACTACTTTGCCAAGTATGTGATCAACTTTTTCGCGGACAAGAATGCGGAGCAGATACCCGCTGTTTTCGGGGATCTGGTTTCGGCCCCCGGTGCCCAGATTACCTGGCACACGATCTTCATGGGCGCCACGATCGGGATAGTGATCTTCGGTGTGAAGGAAGGGCTTGAACGGTGGGTCGAACTACTGATGCCTGCGCTTTTCATTTTATTGCTCATCCTGCTTGTCTATGGCCTCTGGAAGGGTGATGCCGGGGCCGCTCTCAAGTTCATGTTTTATCCTGACTGGGGAAAGCTCGTAACCAACGAGCTGGGTGAATATACTCCGAGGCCGATGCTTGAGAGCATGGGACAGGCGTTTTTCTCTTTGAGCATAGGCATGGGCGCGATGATCACTTACGGAAGCTACCTGGGCGATGATGTCAGGGTTAGCACTACCGCGGCCACGGTGGCTATTCTCGATACAACTGTCGCTATTATCGCGGGTATTGCTATCTACACGATTCTCTTTGCCTATCACCTTGAGCCAGCGCAGGGTCCGGGCCTGGTGTTCAAGGTGTTGCCCCTGGCCTTTGCCAGCATGCCTGGTGGAAGGTTTGTCGCGATTGTCTTTTTTATCCTACTTGGCTTTGCCGCGCTGACCTCGGCCATCTCTCTGCTGGAAGTGGTGGTGGCCTTTTTCATAGACGAATTGAAATGGAAAAGGAGATTTGCCACCTTGATAGCTGGAGGGGTTATCTATGTGCTTGGGATATTTTCCGCGCTATCTTATAATAGACTTAATGGCGTCACGCTTTTGCATGATAAAAACGGGGAGGGGATGAGCATCCTGGATTCCATGGACCTTCTCGCTAATAACTATATGCTTCCCCTGGGGGGCTTTTTTATCGCGCTGTTTCTGGGCTGGTTTATCAATGAGGAGATCAAGAAGCGGCAGATACTGGAAGGGCAGGGGGGAGAATTTTTTTACCGGGCCTGGAATATAGTCATAAAGTTTATCGCGCCGGTAGCGGTGGCTATTCTGCTTGTGTTCATGATTGATTTCCACCTTGGGCTCGGTATTTTCGGCGGCTAATTCAGCCTTCGTGGCCGCCCGTTCTCCGTAGTAGGACTACTACGAAGGATGAATAGGATATTACGGCGGAGTCGGCTAAGGAGGAACAGGGAATATGGCAAAGAAGATCAAGTTAACGAGAAAACAGATAAAACAACGTGATGAATTTCTTACCATGACTGACCGGGCACTTGAGTACCTGATGGCTCACATGAACGGTGCGATCGCAATTCTGGTGATAATTATCGTTGCCCTGATTTCAGGGTTCGGCATCAGGTACTGGATGGCAAGCAAGCAGGAAGAGGCCGCCAAAGAGCTGACCGCTGCTCTTTCCGTGCTTGGCATGCCATTGAGCCATGAGCTAACGGACGAGCAGATTCTAGCCGGGGCCAAGTCTTTCGTTAGCGAGGATGAAAGGGGCGGGGAGGCTGTCCGCAGGCTGGAAGAGATGGTCAAGTCTCATCGGGGAAGCAAGGCCTCGCAGGAAGGCCATTATTACCTGGCCTCGCTTTATTATCAGCTTGAAAATTATTCAAAGTCGCTTGATCATTACGATGATTATCTAAAGATAGCGGGGCGTGGCAATAGTGACCCTCTATTTGAGAGCCTTGTTCATTTTAACCAGGCTTGCTGTTATTTCAACATGGGCAATTATGAAAAGGCGCTTGAGTATTATCGGAAGGTCATTGAGAATAGAGATTCGGCCAATCGCGCTGAAGCCATTGTCAATGCGGCAAGATGCGAGGAAGAGATGAAGAATCTGGATGCGGCTATTGCCTACCTGGAAGAGGCATGGAATGAATACCCAGGGGCGTACTCGGTGCGAGGGGCAATGAATAAGATCAAGGCCCTGCAGGCTATGAATTCAGGGTCTGAAGCTCAAGAAGAACTTGAAGAATGAAGGCTATTTATCTAAAATCATTATATGTTTTTTTATTGGTGCTTTTCCTGGATTGGTCGGCTCAAGGGAAAGATCAAGATTGGAAGTGTGGTATTGATTCCTTTACCCTGTTTCGATCTCATCGGAACAGGCCAGAATGGGCCAGGCCGGTTATCCGGGACAATAAAGTATATGTGGCTTCAAGCCGGGGAAAAATAGCGGTATTTGATAAAGAAAAGGGAACTGATCTGGGGCTGATCGAGCTCCAGGCCGGTGCGCTTAGCACCCCTGGAATCGAGGATGGTCGAATATATCTTGGCATGGATGATGGCTTTTTTCGATGCCTGGAGATCGAGACAGGGACAGAGGTCTGGAGTTATGCGGTAAATTGCCTGAGCATCTCTGAGCCAGCACTTTCCGAAGAACTGGTTATTTTCCAGACAGGCAGGGATATAGTGCAGGCGCTCTCTAAAGAGACAGGAGAATGGGTCTGGAGCTATCATCATGAGCGTCGTCAGGACCTTGCAATCTTCGGGCTTTCACCGCCGCTTGCGCGGGATGGCGCGGTTTATATCGGGCTTTCTGATGGTTATATTGCCGCGCTTGAGAGTGATAACGGCAAGGAGATATGGAAGACCAGGGCCTTTACCTCAGGTAAATACAGGGACATTGATGCCCGGCTCTCACTTGATGATAATGCGGTCTATGCAACAAGTTACGCGGGCGAGACCGCGGCCTTAAGCCGGAGGACCGGGATGGTTTACTGGATTTATCCGGAAGGGGGCCTGGCTCGGGCTTGCGTTAACGAAAAAGATGAAAAAGACGGGAAAGAAGACGGTGGGAAAATTTATATAGCGACCATGGATGAAAAAGTGGTGGCCCTGAATAAAATGGTGGGCATGAAGGTATGGGAGAAAGAATTCCGCAAGCAGGCAAGGCCTTTAATCAATATCAACTTGCCGAGTATGAAAGACAAAACGGAAAGCCCGGTGGGCAAAAGGGTCAAAGACGAAAACTGGTTCATTGCAGTTGAAATAGTTGAAGATGACCTGGTGGTCCAGGACAGACTCGGAAAATTTTTCATCCTTGACCCGGAAGATGGGGCACTGAGAAAAACGATTAAAAAGGGTCGAAACCTGAGCTCACCAATGACCATCGAGCAAGACAATGCGTATTTCCTGAGCAATAAAGGATACTTATACAAAGTCAGGCTCAAATAATAAGCCGCGTCTCTTTGTTCGCATAAGGTATATTATGTAAACCCAAATATATATCCAGGATTTATGGCCTGGAGTCCGGGTATTTTTATTTGCATGCCATTGCGATTATCCAGGGGAAGCTTTTTTGATCTCCACTCCCCTGTTGAATTTTTTCCAGTTTATTTTTTAACCCAAATAATGCAGTTGCCCCTTGAATAGATTGCATCGTTTGTCCCTTT
>CAZOMR010000032.1:1494-18449 GCA_964580655.1 uncultured bacterium | reverse complement strand
GCGATGCAGTTGGGCGGGGAAATAAAAAATGGCAACTGCATTATTTGGGATAAAATCAACAAGCACCTCTCCGAGGCAGATGACATCGAGGTTCATTTTTTCTTCAAGGAAAATTCAAAGCGGTTATACGGCCGGATGCGGACAGGGCCTATCAGGCCGGATGCCCGGGGCCTGCCAAGGAGATTGGCCGCGGTATTTCCGACCCGGAGTGTAAATTCATTGCCTCCCTCTTTTACAAACCCTGATACATCAAGATGAAAAGGCGGGCCAAGGCAAAGTCCAGCCGGGTTTCCATTCACTGTAAGCTCGAGGGTCTCGTGAACCGTGTCGCACTCAAGCACGAGATGATACTTAAGATAGTTCGCGGGAATATCAAAACTCTGCTGATAGGTGATGAACCCGGAATAGCTGGGATAACCTTGCTCGCGCCAGTCTCCGAGAGGCCCCGGCTCTCCTGCGGGCTTGAGCATCCGGTTTTGGCGCACCTCAAAAGAACCCCTCAGCACGAAGAACTCCAGCCCGTGCAGGTTGGGAGCCATGCAGGGCCATTCAAGCTGTCTGCTTTTCACGGTCAGGGTGTTCTTGCCGGGTCCCACCCGGTCAGCGATGGCCACGGCACGGTTACATTCATCCCATAAAAACTCGGATCGGGGGTTCTCGGTGATTCGCTCGTTATTGAGAAAAAGCTCTACCTCCTCGCCCAGGTCCTCGTAAATAAGCTCAAGATCATCAGGGATGTAGTCCAGTTCAAAGGTTGTCGAGGCCTCGTAGGGCTTTCCAGGTGGAGGGAATACCCGAAACAATGTCCGGATGTCAAGGTATTCCGAAATCCGGAGCAGGGTGTCAATTGTCTGATAGAGGCCCAGCCTGTGAATGTCAATGCCGAGAACCTTGCTTGCCGGGTCATAGAGTCGCTCGATGTTTCCGAATGAGAGGTATCTCTCGTGGCGATATTTTTTCTCAGGCCGCAAGATGAGGTTGGCAAGTGGAAGGAGTATCCTTCCGAGGTAGATGATCATTCGTGTTTGCCGCGAGAAATGGAATTCATGTCCTCCAGGTACTCCGGATTTGAGGCGGCTCACGGGAAGAGGTTTTTGTCTCTCGCACTTGACCTTCCACGGCTCCAGCACCCATGTGTTCCTGGCCTCAGGCCTGATCTCCCAGAGCTCTGGCAGTTCGAGCGGTCTCTCCGGGCTTTTCGCTTTTTGAGTAATATATTCGGATTCGACTTTGACCACAGCCTCTTCTTTATCGCTGAATCCGATCATGTGATCCGCGTCGGCAGTCAGTATGGAGAAATCCGCGTCCTGGAAAGGCAGTGGCTTGATCTTCCTGGATATGATAAAAAGCACTGACTCTCCGGGCTTGAAATAGTACGCGGTCCGGATATTCCCTTTTATCCTCCGATCAAATGGCGCGCGCTCGGCTTTTCCGGTGAGTGGATGCCATACCTCCAGGCATCCCTTCTCTGAGCGGAATAACAGCGTCATCTTTCCCGCGTGCCCGGATAGATTTGCCACGAAGTATATGTCCGTGCCATCAATCTCGCGGTGAAGGTAGATCAGGTCTCGCGCCAGTATTCCCTGTGCCTGGAAATCCGGGGTTTGTATCCGGTTGAGGGCCTCGATGATCAACTCCTCCTTGCCCGCAACATAATCCGGCACATGGATAACCCTGCTTGCGGTCTTTTCATTGCGGAACAGCCGGACCATTGTTCCGGTCAGGTCCTCACCCCCCTCGTCCTTCTGCGGCAGAGGTCCGAGTGCTATTGCGCGTCCGCCATGTTCAATGAATCTGGCAAGGAGTTCTGCCGCGGCCCGGTCAAGGAATTCAAGACGAGGGATAATCAGCGCGGCAAACCTTTCATCCTTGATGCGGAGCCTGTCCTTTTCAATACGGACATTGCCCTCCTTGATGGTTTCTGCGAACAGGAAATCAAAGTCACGCTGGTGCTTGAGCAGTGCCGATGTCGTGGCCTCGAATGCCTGAGTGACCTGGTTAGACTCCCTGTTTTCCCTTCTGCGGCCTCGGTGGAGTGCATGAAGGGTCTCAACCGGGACATATAAAAGGATGTCCGCGCAATGCACGCCCTGTGAGAGAAGGAAAGACAGCCGTTGAATATATCGGGCATGATGTTCATAGTATTGCCACCATGGTTCCTGGATGTAATGTGTTGGCGGGAAATCGCGTTTTCGCAGGCCCTTGAGGCTTGTGAGCATGTGATGAGGGTTGATGAAGTTGACTCCTGTTCCGAAAAGCCAGTCCAGTTGCATCTTCAGCCGATGGAGTGTTGTCTGCCAGCCGCATCCTCCACCAGCCTCGCAGAGCACCCTGGCCCTTCCGCTTGAATGCGCGATAGAGCTTGCGGCCTTGGGCGAGAAGTGCGGAGCCTCCATGTTGGCCAGCCCTCCCCCGAACCCGTTTCCGTCGCCCAGTGCATCAATGCCCGGCATCTGCATAGCATGATAGGCCCTATACAAGCCGCCGTGATTGGAGCAAACCTCGGAAAGCCTCTCTTCCAGGCCAAGGTGCCCGGTGAAGATCAGGCCCCTCTCCCGGCACCACTCCCCGATCGGCTCGTAGAAGCTCTCTGCAAAAAGAGACTCGGCAACCTCGTAGAACTCCTGCCTGCATAGCCTGAAATCACCGCGATCAATTATGAGTTCATAAACACGCGAAAGGATGTCGTAGCCTTTGCGCGCCTTGAATTCCTCTTGAAACCTCCCGGTCCACGGAAAGCCCCGGTAATTCTGTGGCTCATCCGTGAAGACCCCCGGGATGGTCTTGCCGAAGTGCTTTCCAAACCGCTTTTCGTATTCACGGTGAGTGATGTCCATGAAGGCCTGCACCGCGGCCGGATTCATCAGGTCAAGGTACCCGATGCGGTATTTGCACCAGGGCGCATTAGAGGTCACGAACATTCTGTCCGTTACCTCAGCCTCGTAAAAAACCAGCAGTCTTCCGGACAAACCTCCCGGAGCACTGAGCCGACCGTCTTCTATGCGCTCGCTTATATTCTCTATTCTGTGTCCGACCAGAAACGCGGCAAGTGCCTTCCCGGGATGCCGGACCAGAGAGCCTGGCCTTTTTTTATCCGCCCAGAGGTAGTCGAGATACTTCTGGGTGAACTCAGGGTGTTCGGTCAAGAGCTTTCCTGCGGCCGGTCCGCTTGGCCAGTTATATTCATCGTATATCCAGGCCTTCAGTTCCAGTTCCGCGCACTTCTCAATGATAAAACCCATCCTCTCCCAGAAAGTCTCGCTCAGGTATTCCACCTCCATGCCTGTGCGAGGATGCATGAACACGCCGGCAAGACCTCGCATCCGGCACTCCTCAAGAATCCGGGCAAGGCTTTCGGGATTGAGATCATTGTTCAAAGCCCAGAAGGGGGTGGGACCGTATTCACGAGGGGGAGACAGAAATTTATCCCGGAGACTGGAATAATCCATTGCTTTTCCTCAAAACTCTTTTACCGCAAAGACGCAAAGAACGCGAAGAAGATCCTTTTTATATTTTTCTCTCTGCGTCCCCGCTCCGACGCCATAGGTTTCGGCCGACGGCGGATGGAGCGCCGGCGGCGTCTTTGCAACGAACTTTATTTTTTATTTATTATTCTTTGCGTCCTTTGCGTCTCCTTCGGATCTGTAGGACCCTACGGGTCTGGAGGATCTGCGGTGAATTATTTAGTTTCTCTTTTTAATTCCCTGCAAATTACTTTCTTCGCCTCCTTGACAGCCGCCTCTTTGGGGACAAGCCTCGCATCTTTTTCCCGCCTGAGCTTGAACTCGAGGGCGCCTTGCTCAAGAGGTTTTTCGCCGACCACAACGCGAAGTGGAATACCGAGCAGGTCTGCGTCCTTTAACTTGACACCCGGACGCTCGTCGCGATCATCGTAAAGCACTTCCACGCCGGCTTTCTCCAAAGCCTCATGAATTCTGTTCGCCTCGAGTCTCAGCCTGTCATCATTGATGTTGATTGGCAGGATGAAAACATGGAAAGGCGCTATCGCGGCCGGCCAGTTGATTCCGTTTTCATCATGATTCTGTTCTATGGCCGCGGCAACAGTCCTTCCAGTGCCGATGCCGTAACAGCCCATGATAAGGTCTCGCTCCCTGCCCTCGGGGTCAAGGAAGGTCGCGTTCATTGCCTTTGAATACTTTACCCCGAGTTTGAAGATATGTCCCACTTCAATGCCGCGGATGATCTTGAGTGTCCCGGGACAGTGCGGGCAAGGGTCGCTCTCCGAGGCCAGCCTCAGATCAAGCACTTTATCCGGTTTGAAATCTCTGTCAATGTTCGTGTTGGTGTAATGGTGGTCATCCTGGTTCGCGCCGGTGATGAAGTTCTTCATGAACGCCAATTCCTGGTCGCATAGAACAGGTATGTCCAGTCCCACCGGGCCTGAGAAACCCAGAGGCCCGCCGGTCAACTCGGCTATCCTGTCCGGTGAAGCCATCTCCAATCCTTCCGCGCCAAGAGCGCTCTCAAGCTTGAAGACATTCAACTCCCGGTCCCCCCGGATAAGCGCGGCCACCGGGCCTTTAGCCGATTCAAAGATCAAGGTCTTTACGAGCTGATCCGGCCCAACCTTGAGGAACCCGCAGACATCTTCCACGGTCTTTCTCCCAGGCGTGTACACCTTTTCAATGGGCTTTTCCGTCTCGGTCGAGCGCGAGTATGAGCCCTTTCCTATCTCGGCCTTCTCCAGATTCGCGGCATACCCGCATCCTTCGCATGTTGCAATCAGGTCCTCGCCCGTGTCCGCAAGAACCATGAACTCGTGGCTGTAGCTTCCTCCAATAGGCCCGGTGAGAGCTTCCACCCTCTGGAACTTGAGTCCGCATCTTGAGAATATCCTGGTATAAGCCTCATTCATCTTGCGATAGCTATCTTCAGCCCCGCTTTCATCAGCATCAAAGGAATATGCATCCTTCATCCCGAATTCCCGCGAGCGCATCACGCCGAACCGAGGCCTTATCTCGTCGCGAAACTTGGTCTGTATCTGATAAAGGTTTAAAGGCAGGTTGCGGTAAGACCTGACATCGCTCCGCACCAGAGCAGTGATGACCTCCTCGTGTGTCGGCCCGAGGCAAAAATCCCGCTCGTGCCTGTCCCGAAACCGCAAAAGCTCCTTTCCATAATCATCCCACCTGCCCGATTCCTGCCAGAGCTCCGCAGGCTGGACAGCCGGCAGAAACACCTCCAGCGCACCAGCACGGTTCATCTCATCCCTGATGATCTCCTCAACCTTCCGCAAGGCCCGGAGCCCGAAAGGCAGCCAGGAATAAATCCCTGCCGCAATCTTCCGGATCATCCCTGCCCGGAACATCAACTGGTGCGATACCACCTCGGCTTCGGCTGGAACCTGGCGTAATGTAGGCAGGAAAAATTCAGAATACCGCATGTAAAAAAAGCCGCTCCTTTTTGAAATCGCGCTCCATTCTACCCGATTGCCTCTTGCTTTTCAAGCCAGGCGAGGCGTGAGGAATCGGGACTGAAGTCCCTCGCACATACTGAATTCCCCCTCCAGGCTTCGCATCCGCTCAGCCATACGGGTTTCGGCACAGCCTCAACTCGCACATAGTGGTGAGCGGGGTGGGAAGCGCGTGTTGAAAAGTTTTTCAACAGCGAGAAAACAGGTTCAAACCAGGATTGCTCCAGCCAGTTTATGCTTTAGCGAAGTCTGTCTCCCAGGCATCCTCAATGAGGGCCAGGCGGTTGATCTGGTTAGTTCCCTCGTATATCTGGTTGAGTCTTGAGTCCCTCATGGCCTTTTCCACACCGTGGCCGTGAAGATAACCGTGGTCTCCCATAAGCTCCATGGCCTTGTTGCAGATCGAGAAGGCGGCATCGCCTGCGAAGACCTTTGCGGCGGAGCTTATTCCCTGGGATGGAAGGCGATACCTTCCGCAATACCATGTGAGTGCGCGGGCCGCCATGAGCTGGATGGTCATTTCCGCAAGCTCGATCTGCACATCCTGGTAATCTACGAGGCGCTTTGATCCGAGCTTTGTATTCCGGCAGAACTCCATGCACCGCTCAAGAGCGCCCCTTGCAATCCCCAATGCTATAGCGGCCACAGCCGGCCGGGAATAGTTAAGCACATTGCGGTTCAGTGCCCAGCCGCTTTTCTCCTCGCCGATCCTGTGATCCTCCGGGACAAAGACATCCTCCAGGATCAGCTCGCTGGCGTCCGCGGCCTTCTGACCCATCTTCTTCTCCTTCCGACCCACTGAGTAGCCCTTCATACTCGACTCGACAAGGAAGCATGTCCAGCTCTCCACGCCCTGGTTCTCAAGTGCCGCGAAGAGTGTAACATAGTCCGCTATCCCGCCGTCCGAGATGAAGCACTTACTGCCGTTCAGGATATATCCGCCATCGGTCTTCCGCGCCCGGGTAACGATCCGGGCTCGAACCGCTCCCTCGGTCTCTTCCACATCCGAGCCGGCATTCGGCTCAGTGATTGCGAAAGCGGCCACGCATTTCTCTCCGGCCCTGATCTTGCTGTAGACTTTGCGAAACCATTTGAAGCCGGTCCATGTGCCGGAGAGGAACAAGGGCGCTATCCCGAGGTCATGTGCCAAGAGTAAGAGGCCCAGCCCCCCACAGGCCGCGCAGAACTCCTCGGCCCGGAGCAAAGTGGGAAAAATCAGCGATGGCGCGGCAAAGATGTTCCGCACAGAGGCGTTTCCCCAGGGCCAGATCATAAACTGAGTCTGGAATCCTCGTTTGCCCGACTCCTTCAAAAGGGGTACAGGATCGAATCCGGCAAGGTCCATGTCCACATTGAGCGAGCGCGGCCGAATGAACTGGTCTGCAAATGCCTTATAAGTCCGGCGACTCTTTGCAAGGGAGGCTGGCAAGGTGTCTGTCTCTTCCTCCCAGAGGTCTGCCTCTCGCTCCGCGACAAGTAATCGGCCCACCGTGCTCAGGTTCTCACTCGCGGCTTTCATGTGAGTAGGAAGCATCTTACCCCTCCTTGATCATCTCTGCGAGGATCATCCTCAATTCCCTCGGCGCCCCGCCTGCGCTCTTGAGCACCGAGACATCGCGCAGTCGCTTTTCCATGCGGTAGTCCTCCATATATCCGTATCCTCCGAATACCTGGAGGCAGTCTGTAACCGCTCCTGCCGCGGCCTGCATGATGAATAGCTTGGCCCTGACCGCTTCGATGAACTTTAATTCGGCATTCCCCTGTGCACCTGCGGCGCGCGCGATGCTGGCCTGACATGCGGCTATCCGGGCGTCCGAATCGGCGAGTAGCATTTTTATTGCCGGATGCTCGATTATCTGGTCCCCTCCCTGGTATCTCTCGGAGCCGTATTCGCGTGCCGAGGCAATGGCCCCCCGGGCTATGCCAGCGGCAATGGCGGATAGTCCAATCAGGTTGAAGCGAAGCTGGTCAAGCACAACCTCGCTTGGAGGAAGAGAAAACCGGAGTAGGTGATCCTCGTCAAGCTTGACCTGCTCCAGCTTTATGTGCTCAAGTTTGCAGGCGCGAAGACCAGTCCGTGCGCCTGCATCCCGTAATTCCAGGCCCTTAGAATCTGCCGGGACAAGAAGGCATGCCCAGCCTCCTTCTTGACCAAGTCGGGCAAAGACAATGTAAGCCTCGGGCCTGGATGCGCCGTAGATAAAGGACTTTTCGCCCGATACCTCGTAGCCTCCTGCGGCTTCCTCCGCGATGGTGTCCACCTGTGCAGGCGCGGCGAGATGCGGCTCCCTCAATGTGGCAAGACCGGGGAGTCCGAATGATTCCGAAAAAGCCATCGCGACCCTTTCCGGAGGACTTGCCGGAGGATTCTCAGCGCGTAGCAGAGGCAAGGTTGCAATCCCCTGTGCATGAAAGCACATTGCCACTCCGGCGCATACCACAGCCAATTCTTCCAACAGCATGGCAGATACCTCGGGGCCATGGATCAGGGTATGAGTTCCCCAGATGCCTGTTTCGCGACCTGGTGCACCGGGTCGCGCTGATGCGAGAAGGCCCAATTCCCGTGCTTGCTCAAGTATTCCAGGCAAAAGGGCCAGGTCTCCGTCAGGAGATTCCTTGGCCAGCATGGGTGCGATTGACTTATTCGCAAACGAAGCGGCCATCTCGCAAAAAGCGAAAAATTCTTCCCTGCTTATCTTCTCATTCATTTCACCGGGACTCCCTATTTTCAGATTGCGACTTATTCTAGCAGAGTTGCCCCTCTGATGAAAGTGAAAACGGCCTGCGCCATTATGCGGATTTGGCTGCCTCCACAGGAATGGATATGGTCACAGTCGTTCCGATGGCTTCATGGGCGGCCGTGGCCCAGGACCCGTTCATTGCCAGCACCAGCCGCTGTATAAGGAAAAGCCGACGAGAGGCCACCTTGTCTTCCCGCCGAATACGGGAGTGATTTTCCGAATCGGTTTTCAGGGCAAGGTCTTTCTCCAGTGCCGTGTGAACTATGCCGGTGCCGGTGACCGAGTAGAGCAAATGATGGGATGGTAATGAGGGTTTCAATTCCGCGGAGAGGCAGATGAGTTCTCCTTTGGGAACCTGTTTTAGAAAGTAGTCAGAAAGGAGAATGATGATCCGGCTGAGCTTTGCCTGGTCTCCGACCACCTGGGGCAGTTCCTCCTGGCTCAGCTCCTCCAGGTAGACTCCGCCTTCCTGAGCGCGTGGTCGAAGGCTTTTCAAGGCCAGCGTCAAAATGTGCTGTGGCGAGAAGGTGCTTTGCTTGATCACCTCTTCTTCAAAGATGAGGGCACAGAGGTCCACCATGTCGTTCAAGTCCTCAAGAATATCACGGATAAGTTTTTCTCCCTTCTCCTTGTGCTTCTTCAGCTTCTCGGTATCCTCCGGATACTCGCTGAAAAGAAGGCTTATCTCATTCAATGGATAATTGAAGTCATCCAGGAGACTTGTGATAAGTTCCTTATTAAACCGCCTGATAACCTTCTCGGGCGTGACGTCGAGTAGCAACAAGATAGAGCCCGCGTGCCGTTTCTTAAACTGGATAGGTGCGAGGGTTGCGCGGTAATTTTTCTCGCCGTCACGCAGGAAGAAGTGTCGTGATGTCGGGTCCTTTTCCAGGAGCCGCAGTTGTTCCTGAAGCAGGTCGGTCATGACTTCGGGAAACACTTCCTCCAGGGACTTGCCCAGGCTTTGTGAAATTTGCGACTGGAAATTCTTCTCGAATGCTGGATTTAAATAGAGAATCCGGCGGCGGCGATCAATGACGGCAACCGGTTGAGCGAGGAAAGCGAGTGCGGTGCGGAATTTATCCGGGAACTCGCGAATTCTGTCAAAATCTGTCATGACGCCACTTTCAGAAATTTATTTTTTCAGTGCTTAGTGCTCAAGCCTTCTTTATCCGAATAACGCCTGCCTCCAAAAACCTGTAGATGGTTTGGTAGGTTTTATATTTGGGAACAGGGCTCAATGATATGACATCCTCAAAACTGGTATCCCCGGTGATCAAGGACAGGATAAACCCCTGTTCCTCTGTAAAATTCATCTTTGCCATCTCCGCCATGGGTTTTGTCAACTCAGGGACCTTGTCAAAAGAGCCTATCTGCCCAAGCAGGAGTTTTACCAGAGAGGTCTTTGCCAGCTCTGCATATGCCCAGTAATAAAGCTCTCCGTTCGAGTCATCGTATGCTTGAGCAAAGCTCTCCGCGGCTTCAGCGGGCTTGTCCCCATAGATCAGCCTCTGCCCTCTATCAAAGGCGGGAATGCTCTTCGGCGCCTCGGATTCCTCAGGCCGCGAAACCTGGAGCGTGGTCAAGGGATAACCATCGGTGCCCAGCTCGATCTCGAGATACTCTCGCGCCAACTCGCTTTCGGGATCTATCTCGAGCACCTGTTTCCACAAATCCACGGCCATCCTGTTTTCGCCGAGCCCGTAGTAATAAAGCCCTTTCTCCAGGAGCTCCTGGAGCTTCAATGACTTTTCTTCGCTCAAACTACCCTCCTGAACAAGGATATTATACCAGATTGAAAATCTGAAACAAGTCGGCTTTTCCGGATCAGGCTATTGGTTGACGGAGTCCTGAAGCATTAATCGGAAGACAAGAAAGGCGTTGATGAATGTACGGGGATTCTTTGGCACGACTTGAATTACACGGGCGATGCGTCGTGGGTTGAGATAGAATCTGCGGTAGGTGCGCTTGCAGATGCGCCGTAGCTCGTCATCGCTTTCTGCGCTCAGGTTGACTGTCAGGGTGCTGTAATCACGAAAGGTATAATCCGTCAGATCCAGGTCAGTCATCCTGGCCACCTCGGTTCCGGGAAAGGGGTTCAGGTAGAAGAAGCTGGCCACATGCAGGTCCGAGTTGATCGCGAACTGGGCGGTCATCTCCATGTCAAGCCTGGTCTCGGTGGGAAACCCCATAATGAAATATCCGGTGGCCATCATCTTTCGCCTCGCAGTCTCGCTGATGGTCCATCGCACCTTGTCCAGGTCTATCTGCTTCCGGATAATCTTCTGGATGCGCGGACTCGCGCTCTCCACGGCATAGGCGATGCGGTAGAACCCGGCATCCTTAAACAGGTCAAGTAGCTCCTCGTCCACGCGGTCTCCGCGGATGCCGTTTGGCAGGGTGATTTTGAGGTTCAGTTTTCGCTCGATGATTCCCCGGCATATGGCCTTTGCCCGGCCCAGATCGAGGTTAAAGGAATCATCCACTATCTCAAGCTCCTGCATGCCATACGCGTCCCTAAGATGTGTTATCTCGTCCAGCACGTTCTCCGGGTTCCTTGCGCGGAACTTTCGGCCGAACACATTGTGGCAGAAGATGCAGTTGAAAGGACATCCTCGCGAGGTAAAGACCGTGAGCGTGCGGTGGGAGTATTTGATGATGTTCTCGGAATTGCGGCCCCGTCGCTTGAAGTAGCTCTCCGGGTCCAGGAGGTCCCACGCCGGATGAAGTGAATCCACATCCTGGATCGGAGGGCGCGGCCCGGTAAAGTGCGGCTTGCCGTTTCTCCGAAAGATGATACCGGGGACTCCTGCCAGGTCAGCCTTTTTCTCAAGCGCGTCAAGAATTTCGACCGCGGTGTTCTCGCTCTCGCCGAGAGCGAGAACATCCACGCACGAGTCAGCGAGGATGGCCTCGCGGTTGGCCGAGGCATAAGGCCCGCCAATGATAACCCATGATTCCGGCTTGAGCTCTTTGGCTATCCGGGCGAGCTCGTGAGTCTCCGGCGCTTCGAAGTTGATTGCCGAGATGCCTACCACATCCGGCTTTATTGTCGCGATCCTCTCTGCAACCTCCCGGGGCTTGAGACGGAGGTTACGCGCATCCAGGATCGTTACATCATCCCCCCGGCGAGCACGCAAGGACTCGGCCACATATGCAAGGCCGAGAGGAACCGGTGTGGCGATGATGATGGAATTGGGCCTGAGCAGAAGAACCTTCATAGTCTTGAATTATAGCATCAACTAGCTAAACTTTCGCCCCTGTTAAGTGCCTTCCTTCAAAATGATCTCGTAAATACGAATCTGGCTATAAGGCAAATAAGGGGTCTCGGTCTGGTCTCCGATGCGTGCCTTCTCGCGGAAACCGGGGGTCTCTCCGGGGTCCGGCGCAGGATAAGGGCCAAAGAATGTTACATAGTAATTGAGCTCTCTGTCCCGGATGTATTCAACAACTCTCTGCCATCGTTTCTCGCTCATAGGCAGGGTGTCCTCGTAGTAGGGAAAGATATCCGGGTTGATAAGCGCGCCCATATCAAGAACATATCGCTCGCAAAGACTTCCCACCACGCCAAGTCCGGTGTAGCCGACCAGCACCCTGGCATCAGCCGGAGTATTCTCACGAATCCAGAGAGCCGCATCCTTCCGGATTCCCTCATTAAGCAAGACCTCGTTTCTATATACCTCTCTCGCCGCAGTGAAATTATTATAATAGATCGAATCAGAATATACCAAGAAAAGACCGAACCCCGTGGCAAAGATGGCCGTCTTACTCCGGGAGAGAAAGGCGATTTTTTCCGCAATCAGGTTGTAGAATTTTTCCATGCCCATGCACCCGATAATCGCGAAGCATGGCAAGACCGCGGCGATGTATCGGTAATAGTAACCTCCGAAGGCAGGGTGCACGCGAAAGCCATAGCCGTATGCCGCGGGCAAGAACAGGAATCCAGAAAGGACTATCAGCGCGGCTTGTGGGACATCTGATTCCTTTTTCCGGGCTAGCTGAATGATAACCCGCAGGCCAATATACACGCTGAATAGAAGAAGCGCAAGGCCGACGAAGAAGCCGACCGGTTCGAGCAGGAGCTTCCAGCCGTCTCCGAGTGAGAGCAGGGCGTGGATGATGTTCTCAAGGACCGGGCGATGAAGGAGTCCTGGGTCCGCGGCCATCATGATTTTTCCACGGTATGTGGTTGGCAGGAGACTCCCGGTTTTCTGCCACAAAAATACAATATATGGTAAGGCGAGCGCAAGAAATGGAATCGCGAACTTGATCATGGCCTTGATTTTTGCCTGGCTTTTTTGAGGGAAAGGTTCTCGCCATATCTGCAAGAGCAAGGCAAAGGGCACGGCCAGTGCGAAGTAAAGTCCCTCGGGCCGGGTGAGAAAGATCAGGCCTGTGACAAGGCCGACCCAGATCATTGAAGGATCAGGCCGCATGAGCATCCATGCGATCAGCATTACCTCGAACACAAAGAGGGATGTTTCCATTCCCGAGACCGCATTCATGAACATGCTTGGAGAGGCCAAAGTAAGGAGAGCCGCGGCCGTGATAATAAGCGGATGGGATTTTATATTGCGCAGAGTAAGGCCGCACAGAAACACGGATGCCCCGAAGAAGATTGTCCCCAGAACCTGCACTACTCCTGCATAGTGGGAGATGTCAATGATCCGGAGAAAGGCGCTCACTAGCGCAGGCCAGAGAAAGCTCGTGCACCCGAAGCTGGTTTCTCCCGGATTGAATGAAAAGCCGTGGCCCAGAGACAGGTTCTCGGCGTACCGGCGGAATATGTAGGCGTCGTCCAGCGGAAGACCGTGTGCACCGCGGGTGAGCCATAATGCGGAAATCAGGGCGAGGAGGGATACAAAGGCAAGCAGGCTGATGGATAAAATTTTTTCCGCTTTCATTGAAAAGTCTTGAGCAGATCGTGAAGATGAATGATGCCGATCTTCTGGTTTTTTTTCACTATTTTGTTACTATTTATACGAGGCATTTATTTGTTTTATCTGTTTTTCTAAATTGGGAAAGTCTTCTTCCATTGTTTTCCATACTACTTCCAGTTCAATGCCGGAATATTCATGGATCACTTTGTTTCGCATTCCAGCCATTTGCTTCCAGGGAACCTGGGGATATTTCTTTTTAATCTCGGAAGGAATTTGTTTTGCGGCTTCGCCTATGATTTCAAAGTTTCTAATCACTGCGTCAACCGTTTTGGCGTCCTTTTTAAATTCGGGAAAGCCCATATTGCGAGTATAGGTCTTAATCTTCTTTATAGCATCCAGAATGTCATCCAGGTATATCAGGAAGTCTTTTTTCACAGATATTTGACCTCTTTTAAAATTTGCTTTTTCAATCTAGGTTTTAAGGCTTTCTTCATGACAACATCAACTTTTTTAGTTAAAACTTTTCCGAGGTATTCTTCCATTTCAATAAATTTAAATAAACTAATTGGTTCACTAAATTCAACCAGAATATCAATATCACTTTTCTGGCTCTGTTCATTCCGGACTATTGAGCCAAAAATGCCTAATTTTTTTACATTATATTTTTCTTGCAGATAGGCTTTTTCCTTTTTTAGTTTTGCCAAAATATTTTCCGACTCCCGCTGTTTCAAGATTTCAGCCATCTTTTCATTCACCATTGTTAAGATAACAGCATCCTTTATTATGCGCAGCCATGCTTCTTATTCTTATTTGCAAAAGGCAATCTGCCCTGCTCCTCTTTTCATACCACTCCCGCCTTCAATAGATCGTGAAGATGAATGATGCCGATAAGATTCTCGCCCGCCTCATCATCGCATACGAGGAGTGAGGTTATGGAATGGCTCTCCATTTCCCGGAGTGCGGCCGCGGCCAGCATATCCGGCAGGATCGTCTTCGGCCCGCGAGTCATTATATCTTTCGCAGTTCTGAAAAAAACATCGGGATACCTCTCCATGGCCCGACGGAGGTCTCCGTCAGATATAACCCCTTCCAGCTTGCCCTCCTTCACCACTGCTGTGTGCCCGAGCATCCTGGAGCTCATCTCAATGATCACCTCCTTCATGCCAGCATCCAGCGCGACCCTCGGAATCTCCTCCCCGGTATGCATCAGGTCTGAGACGCGCAGGAGTAGTCTTCGGCCAAGTGTCCCGGCAGGATGAATTCTTGCAAAATCTTCCTGGTTGAAACCCTTGCGCTCGAGAAGTGCCAGCGCCAGTGCATCGCCCATGGCCATCACGGCTGTTGTTGATGCAGTCGGGGTCAGGTTCAGTGGACAGGCCTCTTCCTTCACGCTTACATCAATCGCTAAGTCCGCGGCCCTGGCCAGGCTGGATTCCACACGACCGACAAGAGCGATCATCTTGATACCCATTCGCTTGAAAAAAGGGATAAGCCGGATCAACTCCTCGGTCTCGCCGGAATTGGACACGGCAAGCACCAGGTCATTCTTCGATACCAGGCCCAAGTCGCCGTGAACGCCCTCTGCCGGATGCAGGAAAAAAGCGGGAGTGCCTGTGGATGCGAATGTCCCTGCTATCTTCTGTGCCACAAGCCCTGACTTGCCCATCCCGGTCAGGATGAGCTTGCCCTCGCATTCGCCTAGAAGATCAACAGCTTGCACAAACTCCTCACCGAGCCGCCGCGAAAGCTCAGCGAGAGCCTCGGCCTCAATCTCCAGAACTCTTCTGCCGCGATCAATGGACATTAGTCAATTGCTTTGTGTAGTCGTTTAAGCACCAAAAGTAAACCCTTAAGCCTTGAAAGCGGGATCATATTCGGTCCGTCGCATAGTGCCTGGTCTGGCCGGGGGTGGACTTCAAGGAATATTCCGTCCACGCCTGCGGCCACAGCGGCCCTTGCGAGAGGAGCCACGAATTCTCGCTGGCCAGAGGATGCATGGCCGAGTCCTCCGGGAAGCTGGACAGAATGCGTGGCATCGAACACAACAGGCCATCCGAATGACCGCATGATCACGAGGGACCTCATATCCACGACCAGGTTGGAATACCCGAAGCTAGAGCCTCTCTCCGTGACCATGATCTTTTTTGCTCCTCCGGACTCAGCCTTTTCAATGACATTCTTCATGTCATGCGGTGAAAGGAACTGGCCCTTTTTCAGGTTGAGAGATTTTTTCGTCGCGGTCGCGGTCGCGGCTGCGGCCAGGATCAGGTCGGTCTGCCGACAGAGGAAAGCAGGTATCTGGATCACATCCAGAACCTCGGCCGCTCTCTCGGCCTGGGCTGGCTCATGTATGTCCGAGAGAACCGGGACAGAAAATTCTTTCTTTACACGAGCAAGAATTTTCAAGCCCTGCATCATTCCGGGGCCGCGATATGAGTTGATGCTTGACCGGTTGGCCTTGTCAAAGCTGGCCTTGAATATCCAGGGGATTTTCAGATCGCTCGTGATCCGCTTCAGTCTCTCCGCTATTTGGAGCGTTGCCCTCTCATTCTCGATCACACAGGGACCTGCGATAAGGAAAAGCTGCCCCTTGCCGCCGATCTGAACTTTTCCGACTTGAAATTTCCTGGCTCCAGGCTTCATCTTGCCTTTCCGCGTTTCTTCATCGCCTTAGAGCTTTCATCGGGAAAGTTTCGCAAGGGCGGGGTTGCTTTTCAATATAGCCTTCACCCTGTCCAGGTCTTCCGGGGTATCCACGCTTATTGAATCATGAGGAGTAGTTATAACCTTTATCCTGAAGCCCCAGGCAAGAGCCCTGAGCTGTTCCAGTTTTTCAGCCTTTTCCAGTTCGGAAACAGGAATCCGGGTCAGGGCAGAGAGAAACCCGACCTCGTAAACATAAAGTCCAAGGTGCTTGTAAGGCGGCGGCATCAGATCAGGCGGCCTCTTGCCTGTATCTTCCCATTTTCTGAGCAACTCCTCCCGGTCGCGGTAAAGAGGGATTGGAGAGCGGGAGAAATAGAGTGCTTCTTCCTGGTTGTTGCAGACCACCTTGACCACATGGGGACTCGTGTATTCGCGGTAATCAGTGATGTCCTTCTTCAGGCTGGTCATCCTCACATCCTCTTCATCAAGAATCGCGTGCACGGCCAGGTCAATGCTTTCCGGATGGATCAGGGGCTCGTCCCCCTGGACATTGACTATTATATCAGCCGTGGTAAAAGCCACTGCTTCAGCGAGCCGGTCAGTGCCGCTCTGATGATCCTTCGAGGTCATGATGACTTTTCCGCCGAAATTCTCGACTGCCTCTTTCACCCGGTCATCATCCGTGGCCACGGCAACCTCTGTAGCCGTGCGGGCCTGACATGCCCTCTCCCAGACCCACTGGATGAGCGGCTTGCCCGAAAGCTCGGATAGAACCTTGCCCGGAAACCTCACGGAATCATAACGCGCAGGGATCAGGGCAACTACCTTGGCACGCAAATTCTCTCTCCCTCCTGGCGAAGCTTTCCAAAAAGTATAGCAGAGCCTTTGGTGAAGTCAATCAAAATTATCCTGATGGGTGTGCGAGCGAATTTAGTCGCGATAATACTGATTATATTTACACTTGTATCTTTACAAAAAATTGATCTTACGATTCTTTAATGACCGGGTCTGTCAATACATGGTTTTATAATACTTTATGAGAACATGAGAATTTGAAAGGAGGGGAAAGATGGAGCTAGCCAGAAAGAAGCTGGTCTTTGATGATGAGGCCCAGCTTTATAGAATCTGCTGGATGGTAGAATCGGAGTGCGCGATCTGCGGGGATGAGATAGAGACAGTCTTTGATGAGAGACCTTCTGAACTAGAAGTGCTTGAGGCCAGTTTTATGCCCTGCGAGGAATGCCTGGCTCGCGT
>CAZOMR010000032.1:0-1394 GCA_964580655.1 uncultured bacterium | reverse complement strand
GACGCAAAGAACGCAGAGAAGAATAAAGTAGGAAGAGTCAGTATAAAGGGATTTTTGAACTGGGAACTGAGCACTAAGCACTGTGCACTAATTTGGTGTAACCAGCCATCCGAAAGCAGGATGGAAAAATCTCTGGATTTTTTGATTGACAGTAATGTTTCTACATGGTATAGAAATCTCTTAAGAAGGGATGAGATTCCTGAAAAATTATAAGGAGGTCCAAAATGATAAGCGATACAAAGCTTAATGAATTAGTCAGGATGTGGAAGAATAGAGAAAATGATGAGAAGCTTAAAGAGCACCTCGATGATCATAAGGTTACTTTAGCTAATGTAAAAAAATTAAAAGATAAGAAATTTTTAAGTAATCTTAGCAAGGATGATATATATGAATTTATAAAAAATAATTTGGATACTTGGTATTATGGCGGTTCAGATCATGCAAAATTAATATCCGAGCAAAATTTAAAAAAGCTTATTCCCTTCTTCGAGAAATTAGTTGAAATATCCCATAAAGGTCCCAATCCTGAAGATTTTACAGAGTTATTTAATCCCAAATTTAGACCTAAATACTTTGGCATCGGTAAAATAGGCGAAATATTGTCATACCTTGCTCCGAACAAATATTGGAATATAGCTGGCAATATCCCTAATGCTCTTATAGAATTGGGCTATGAAATTGTTCCTAATGATTATTTTTCAGTTGGTGAAGCTTTCAAAGATTTGAAAAAGAGAATGAAGAATTATGGTTTAGAACTTTCTTTTCCTGACCTAGATGCTCTTTTATGGGGATGGTATGATAGACAAAAGAAGGTAGCGCAACCAGGGTCTAAAATCACTCCATTAAATCCAAATGAAAAAGTAAATTCTGACATAGATTATTCTAAAAGAATAGAGGAGGCTCTTAATAATAAAACTCAAATAATATTATATGGCCCACCTGGAAGTGGGAAGACTTATGCCGCAAGAGAATATATTAAATGGCTTTATGATGGTAAAGGGGGAATTTTTGAAAAATCTCAATTAGGAAAGATAAAAAAAGAAAAAGGAATTAGTCTTTCTGATGGAGATGTTAAAAAGTATGATGAATTGCTAGATTATATCAAGAAAAATATTATAGAGAAAAATAAGGAGAAGGTAGCCCAGATCTGGGAAATTGTCCAATTTCATCCATCATATTGTTATGAGGATTTTGTCCGGGGATTGGTGGCTAAACCTCATGAAAAAGGAATAATTTTTGAGTCAGAAGATAAAATCCTAATCCAAATGGCGAACTTAGCCAGAAAAGCTGGCGAGAAAGACTTGGATGCTTATTTCTATATTATACTTGATGAAATCAACCGTGCGGACTTAGCCAAGGTTTTGGGGGAATTGATATATGCTTTAGAATATAGA
>CAZOMR010000031.1:0-18547 GCA_964580655.1 uncultured bacterium | reverse complement strand
ACCCACAAATTTGTGAGAGGACTCAGAAAAGAGATGAATAATAATTTGTAATAAATCATCTCCAATACCCCATTTTATGTCGCAGGCCTCCCAAGGAAAAACGACAATCTGGGTTAAAAAGGGGCACAGGGGGTTATGCTCTGCCTGTGCGGTGCACGCAGACAGGCCTGGTGGAGACCCCTTACTCTTTGGGTCATGCCCCTGAACCGATGTTGTCACATCCCCCATTTGGGGGGACGGGAGGGGGGCAATAAGACAAAAGGCACAGCCAATGTAGAGGCAGGGCTTGCCCTTCCCGATTTAGGCGCGGCAAAGCCAGGCCCCTACGCCCTTTGACAGGCATCATCAATCATGTCGCACACTCCCTGTGCTGAGTCGCTTGTAGATTTCCGTGAGTTCCTTTACATTTTCATCCATGGTCTTGACCTTGGGTATTCCTGCTTTAAGTTTTTCGGTCAAGCCTGGTTCGGAGATCATTTGCTTCATAGCGCGGGCCAGGTCTTCCGGATCGCCTGCTTGGAAGAGGATTCCGTTGACGCGGTTCCGGACAAGCTCGGCCATTCCGCCCAGGTTCGAGGTGATTACAGGGATGCCTGCGAGGAACGCCTCGTGGATGGTCAAAGGGGAGTTCTCATACCAGAGCGAAGGCACCAGGAGTGCGTCGAGTCCTGAGAGTATCTCGCCTATCCTGTTATGCTCGAACCGGCCTGCGAAGCGGATTCCGGGATTTTTCGCAACACGCCGGAGACCTCGCACATAGCCTGGAAATATCTTTTCATCACCGTGGATAACCAGTTCCGCGTGCACATCCACCAGCCTGTTCATGGCCTGGATCGCCACATGCAGTCCCTTGTGCTCGACCATGGTTCCGATGAACCCGAACCGGAAAACACCCTTCTCCTTTTTGGGCAATGGCAGGCTCGGCAGGGACGAGAAGCCATAGTCGGAATGTATTATCCTGTCCGGTCTTGCCAATCCTCCCTGGATCATCTTTTGCCGCAGGAACTGTGAAGGAGCGATGATCAAGTCCAGCTTGTCAAGCGCGGTTCGCATTGCCTCGAAGCGCGTGGTGAGAAGGCCCCTGCGCTCCGCCTCGGTCTTGCCCTGCCCGGTAAGTCTTCTCAATATGCTCACCCAGGATGGTGGAAGGTTACGCTTGAAGGCGTGTCCTGCGGCCTTGATCCTATTGCCTAGATTTTCAATGCCGATCATAAAGGAGGGAACATCCCCGGCGTAAAATTTTCCGATCGCATTGGGGCATGAAACACATCGCTCGCCGCGCTCGGGTCCGGGACAAATCTCGAAGCCGGGTCTCAGCATGATGATAGGCGGACAGAGGAACCAGTAATCCGGGAGAGTGAGAATAGCGGGAATGTGGCGGCGCGTAGCCTCCTGGATAAATCCGATCGAGAGCCGATACAGATGCTGGAAGTGAACTACATCCGGCTGATACTCATCGAGCATATCACCGAAGACATAATTGAATTCCGGGTCATCATAGCTTGAGTGAAAGTCCCGAGGTCCGGGATGAGCAAGCCTGCGCACCTTCAGGCCATCGTAGATGTCATCCTTGATCTCGAAGCGCGCCTTTTTCGGAACGAGGTCCTCGCTTGTGAAAATCTGGACAGTGTTTTCCTGCGCAAGGGCCTGTGCAAGCTCAAGGGTGTAAATCTCTGTTCCGGCCTGATGCCGTGGAAGGAAGTAATGGACAACCTGGAGAATTTTCATGGCAGGCTCAGGCTTTTCTGTTTTTGAAAAACCGGGTGTAGATTTTATAAAATGGGGTGGCCCTCGCCCGGCTGACAAAATCTTCCAGGCTTTTCACATGCTCTCGCAGACCCTGGACTTCCTCGTCCCTTGTGCGAAGAATATCCTCAAGTTGCTCGATCCTTTGTCGCAGGCTTTTGTCCTGCTTCAGGCGTGCGAGTTCTATCAGGCTTTGCACTGCTTCGAAATCCGGGACAGTGCCGGGCTCTGCATTGGCCAAAGCAAGAATTTTTTCCGCTCTCTCACCGAAGCCATCTTGCGATGCAACCAGGAAATGCCTGTATGCCGGCTCCGCGTTGTCCGATGTGTAATAATGCTGGTTGTAAAAGGCGCTCAGATTCCGGTTGAGTTCGCGGTATGCATCATCTCCTTCAAGGTAATAGTATACGAACATCATCAAAATCCAGCGGTCGAGCCGGCCGTTGGGAAGGATCAGGGTGTGGTAATTTTGTGCGATGAAATACAATTCGGTTTCCACCATATCGGGCTTGTCGTGTGCGAGGTGTTCCTTGAAGTACTGGTGCTCATATCCGAGATGCGCCTTGATGAATTCAAAGATGATCTGCTCGGCCTGCCTTGATTTATTACTATGAAAGGGCGCGGCAAGTATAATGAGTTTACTGGAGATGCGAGCCAGTTCCGCAACAAAGCCTTCGCGCAGGTCAGGATGGATATGCTCCAGGGTGTCCAGGCTTGCGACTAGTTCAAAGGAATTATCCGCAAACGGCAGGTTGATCGCGTCCGCGCGCACATAACCTGGATGATGATCCTGGATCTGGTCTGCGACGGTGATCTCGTATCCTGGAAGGAACCGGGTAATTTTGACCGGTGCGCCGCCCACTTCGAGAATCCTGGGCTGACTCTCTTCCCCGATGATTTGGATCAGATCGGCAAGAAGCCGATAGCGCTGATACTGATCAAACGGCAGATCAAGCAGGTCCGTGTTTAGACCAGGGCTTGTATCCTTCATCTCTCTTTTATTATCTCTGCGGGGCATCCGGCCACCACTGTCCGGGGCGGCACTGAATTTGTTACCATAGCTCCCGCGGCTACTACCGCTCCCTCTCCCACTACCAGGCCGGGCATTATCATGGCTCCTGTGCCGATCCAGACATTGTCCGCGATAACCACAGGCCCGCTTATTTGCGGCTGATCCTGGATGGGCACCCTGAGATCATCGTAGCCGTGGTTCGCGCCTATCACTGCGGTCATCGGGCCCAGTAGAACCTTGTTTCCGATCCGGATCGGCGCGTCCACGGCCCGGATGGTTGAGAAGCTTCCTGCGATGAATTCATCCCCGATCGTAATCTTGTCAAATCCGGTGAATACCACGCCCGGCTCGATCTTCGGGTTCTTGCCTACCTTCATTCCCTGGGTAACTCCGTACTCCCATGAATGGAAGTAGAAGAACTCCTCACATTTGCGCGCCGCGCGTTCCACCTCATCAGCACCTGGCCGCAAGCGTCCCTCCTTGAGGTCCCGGTAAAGCGCGTCCAGGTCAGGGTCGTCCATCAGCCTCTTGATGAATTTCAGCTTATTAAAAAAGCTCATGCTGAGTCCCCCTTCTCCACCAGATACGGCCTGGACCAGAATGCCACGCAGTACTGGTTCTCTCCGGGCGGAGTGCTCGTCGAGAGTGTCATCTCAACCGTGCGACCTGCGAATCGGCTCAGGTCAACATCCTCGTCCACCCAGCACCGCTCCTTGGGATTATGCTTGGGATCAAAGTATCGGGAATAGACAGTCTCCTTGCGGCGCATGCGCTGTTTTATCTCGATCGTGTAGGTGCATCCTGCTCCGGGCATATCCCATACATCCGGCGAGAAGGCTATTCCGAAGCGAAGCGCTGAGTCAGGCCGAACCCTCAAGCGCCAGGTCGCACTGCTTTCAGGATGAAGCAGGATGCTCATCCGATCCTCGCCGCTGATCCTGATCAGCCACAGTGCTACAAAATCTTTTCCTCCACTTTCTGCCCGGGCCTCGTCGAAGTGTGCTGTGAGGTCATAATATCCCTTTGCGCTTTTCTTTGCCTCGAGCAGTTGGGCAAGAGCGCGGAACTGTGTAAATAACTCATGTATCCTTTCGCGGGGAAGACCGGGAAGGTCTAATGTGGGTTTATTGTGGAATACCGAGGTTGTCTCTTCCACTGGAAGCAGACCCTCTTTTTGGCATCTCCCATAAATCGGTGTGCCGGGGAAGGGGTAGAATATGGACACCTGGACATGATGCGGCTTGATCCTGCGGTTGAATTCCATGGTTTCGCGGATATTATCCTCGGTCTCTCCGGGCAGGCCGATCATGTTGAAGTCCCATGTCTCTATTCCAAGTTCATCAGCCCATTCAAACACACGGACTATCTGGTTATTGCTCATTTGCCGGTTTAGCACCTCTCGTCGGATTCGCTCATTACCCGACTCCACTCCCACAATGATTGAATAGAGCCCGGCCTCTCGTAGCATAGCCAGGGTTTCCTGATCCACGGTTTCAACCCGGAGAAATATCTGAAAGGGGATGGAGAATCTGCTTTTGTATTCCTTGCAATACTCTCTCACCCATTCTTTGTCCAGAGTGAATATCTCATCCATGAAGATCATGCTCTTCATATCCGGAAAGCGCTGGTGTAGATACTCTATTTCGGTCATCACGCTTTTTATCTTGCGCTGGCGCACCCAGTTTTTCGTGCCGCCAGCGAGTTCCGAGAGCACTGTATTACAGCAGTATGTGCAGGAATAAGGACAGCCCCGGCTGGCCATGATCGCGACCTGGTGATCGTTCTCCCGCATGAGCACTTCATTGTCAAAAAGGTCTCGATCCACAAAAGGCAACTCTTCCAGGTCTGCCGCGGGCCGGAGCGGGTTTCTCACGAGCTCGCGGTTTTTCTTCCTCAGCCAGAGGTTTTTGATACCGCTTATATCCTTTCCCGCGTCAAGGGCATCGGCAAGCTCCAGCATGGAATACTCCCCCTCGGCCTGCACCAGGAAGTCAAAGTCCTTGTCCTTCATTACCTCTTCCGGAGCGATGGTTGCATGTATTCCACCGATCACAACCGGCAGGCCCAGCCCGGCTTTTACTGCATGCGCATAGCGTTTAACAAAGGGGAACTCCAGCGTGTTGGATGAAAAGGCCACGATGTCGGGATTATGGCGCCTGGTCTGCTCGATAAACTCTTCATCAGTAAGCTCGCAGTTGAGGTAAATCAAGGCTGTGTCATGGCCTCCCTGCTTGAGCATTGCGGATACCGATGCTATCCCGTGCTGGAAGTGCGGGAACTGGATGGTATTGATGTCCGGGTATATAAGAAGCACCTTCATGATTTCATCTCTTTTTCTATCAAATGAGGTCTTGACCACACTGCAATGCAGTATTGATTTTCGCCAGGCGGGGTGCGCGTAACAAATGTCAGCTCAATTTCCCTGTTTCGGTACTTACTGAGGTCAACCTCTTCATCATGCCACTTGCGGTCCCCTGCCCGGGTTTTGGGGTCTATGAATTTCTCGAAGATTTTCTGTTCCCTTCTGCGTCCGGTTTTGACCCACAGCTCGAAAGTTGCGCCTCCTCCGGGATTATCCCAGACCGTGGGAGAAAAGGCCAGTCCGAAATGAATGGATGATCGAGACCTTAGCTTAACCCGATAGCTTGCCCTTGAAGGAGGATGTTCAAGCAGACACATTCTCTCGACACCATTGACCCGGACTGGCATGAGCTGAACAAAGTCCGGATTCTCGGTTGTGATATTTGCATCTGGAAAATGATGCGTGAAGTCGAAATATCCGAGTGCCTCCCGCTCTGCTGCAATTTCAAAGCCCAGCTTGCGAAACCTGATAAAGTATTCGTGGATTTGTTCCGGGCTGATCGTGGGAAGGTTCAGCACCGAGTAATCATTAAACACGCTAGAGCTTTCCCTGTTGGTCAGATATCCCTCACGCTTGCATAGCTCGTATAAAGGAGTGCCGGGGTAAGGATAAAACACTGTTACCTGGACATGATTGGCCTTCAGGATTCTATTCAATTCCATTCCCTGCTCGATTATTTCCGGGGTATCGCCTGGAATTCCGACCATATTGAATACCCATGTCTGGAGTCCCACCCCATGCGCCATGCTGACAAAGTCTATGATCTGCTGATTGCTCATCTTCCGGTTGAGAACCCTGCGGCGATGTTCCTCGTTCCCTGTTTCCACACCCAGCTTGATCGCAATACAGCCTGCGTCTTTGAGAATTTGCAACTCATCCCTATCCACCTGTTCCTGACGGAGGTAAATGATAAAAGGAATTTCAAATCTCTCTTTATATAATTCGCAAAACCTCTCCACCCATCGGCGCTTCAGGGTAAAAATCTCATCCTCGAAGAATAAAGAGCGCACCTCGAGCTGACGGCACAGGTCTGCGATCTCCTCCATCATGTATTCCGGGCTCTTGATGCGAACATGTCTCTTCGAGCCGGGCACAAGGCTTCTCAAGGCGCTGTTCGAGCAGTAGGTGCAGGCATATGGACAGCCGCGGCTTGCCATGAGCGCGACCTCGTGATCGTTTTCAGAGAGAATCAGGTCATTATCCCAGATGGTCCGGTCCGGAAGGGGAAGTTCATCCAGGGGATGAATCCATGGCCTGAGGGTATTTCTTATTACCTTGTCTTTATCCTTGATCCAGAGGTTTTGAATCTGGCGGAATTCTTTATCCTGCTCAAGTGCATCCAGCAGATCACGCACTGGATATTCGCCTTCTCCCCGGCAGAGAATATCAAAGATGCCTTCCGCCATCACATCCTCTGAAGCCAGGGATGCATGAACCCCGCCGATCACCAGCGGGAGAGATGGCTCAGAGTCTTTGAGTGCCCGGGCGTACCTTAGGGTAAAAGGCCATTGATGGGTGCCGGAAGAGAACCCGATTATATCTGGTTTTCTCTTCAATACCTCCTGAATAAACTCCTCGTCCTGCAACTCCTCTCGGAACCATAAGAGGTCAGTCTCATGCCCGGCCGCCTTCAGCACAGCGGAGATGCTCGCCACGCCGTGTTGGATATGCGCGAACTGATTGGTGTGCACATCCGGGTAGATGAAGAGCATCCTCATTGGAATTATTCCTCCGAAGCCTTTTCTATGTAAAGACCGATGCAGTCATCGCATTCTTCGGGATCGCCTCCTCCGCGGAGCTCCTCTCGGACCGCTACATACTCCGGGCTGGCCCATATAGCGGGCAAAGGCTCTTTAAGCACATTACCAAAAAAATGCTGCCTTCTCCTCGTGACCCTTCCGTCCCGGCTCATCATCTTGACCGGATAGGCCATCACACAGCAGAGAGTTACATCGCCGCTTGCCGAAATGAAGGGTTTTTGAATATCAAACCCTCCACAGCTCTTCACGCGAGAAGACCGGATAGTCTCCGGCATGGCCACATGAAAACCCGCGGGCGCGGCTGACTTGGCCCTTGAAAGAGCATCTTTCAGAATCTCTTCCTTGAAATCGGTTTGATAATAATTTGTGTAGGTGACGAGAGCTCTTCCCTCCTCGGAGTAAACCCCGGTCATCTGCTGAAACAGCACTCCGTTCATTCCCAGTCCCGAGGTCAGGTGAACGAACTCCGCGGCCTTGTCAAAATTGTCGCGAGTAAGGAGATATGTGGCGTAAAGCTCCGGCTTTTCTGCTCTCGCCCTTTCTCTGCGCATCACCAATCCCTTGATGTTATCCATGAGCCGACTAAAATTTCCCCCGGGCCTCATCCGCGAGTAACAATCCTCATCCACCGCGTCAATGGAAAAGCAGATGGTATCCACCTCATTCTCGATGCAGGAGTCCATCATCTTCTTATTGAAAAGCAGGCCGTTGGTTGTGAAACTCAGGATGCCGGAAAAGCCTGCCCGGATGAGTTTGAGGTTATCCTCCAAATGGGGGTTTATCAGCGGCTCGCCCCACCCGGTGAGGTCTATCGTCTCTAATCCCCCAAGATAAGGCACCACCGCGCGCACCACCTCCGGGCTCATGTCACAGCGCTTCATATAATTCTCATAAGTCCGGAGCACGCACAGGGGACAGCGAAGGTTACAGCGCTGGGAGGACTCCAGGCTCAAGCCGGTGAAAGACCTGGTTTTCATTTTCATGGCGCTCTCAAAAATCCCAGCCTCCCTGCACCAGCTCGGTTATGCTCATGGCGTCGCCGACCGAACATGATAGCATACATGACGGGCAGAATTCTCTTGCCACGCGGCGCCGCATGGCCCTGGCATCCTTGCCCCTCCAGAACGCATCCATGTCCTTGCCACAGGCATTGACCGGGAATATATCCGAGGCCGCGGGGCAGGGAATGAGAATTCCATTCGCGTTTATGTTGATGGTCGAATACAGGGTGAGACATCGCCGAGGCCTTCTCATCCCTTTCAGCACCGCCGTGATGATCCGGTATTGATAGCGAAACACGGGATGAACATCAGGCATGATGCCTTCAAGAAAAGCAATGATCTTCTCTTTAGCCTCGCGGCTCAGGCCGAGTTCTTGCGCTCTGTTTGAAGTGCGGTAAATCTGGTCCGTGATCACAACCGGGTTGAAGGTCACGCTCAGGCCCCGGTCCCTGGCAAAGCGATATATATTGTGCAGGTCATTCACATTCTCAGGCTGGATCACGCAGTTGAGCCCGGCCCCGATTCCTGCCGTGCCTTTCGCCATCTTCTGTATCTCATCCAGTGTGGCGACCACTCCGTCAAAAGCGCCTTTACGCCTCCGGATGCTGTCATGCACCTCGCGGTATCCATCGAGCGAGATGTGTACGAACAGGCTCTGGCTTTTCGGGTCAAGCGCCTTTTGCATCTCGCGGACCCTGGTCATCACGCGGTCTGTCTGGACCCCGTTCGTGGCCAGGCCCAGTGTGCGAAGTGACGGAAGATGCGATGCCATCACCTCGGCAAGCTCTCCTGCATCCGCGCGGAGGGTAGGCTCGCCGCCGGTCAGCCAGGCAGTGTGGACATTCTTGAAGAAGTCCTGGCTCAATATCTCCCCGAGCGCGGTTGCGCTCAACTCCTCGCCATCAAGCTTATCCTCCCAGATGCCGCAGTGCAGACAGCGAAGGTCACAGCGCAGGGTGGCATTGAAGCAGAAGTAGCGAGGTCTGGGTAAAAACAGCCTTCCTGCTCCGTAATACCAGGCCACTCTCTCAAGATTGCTCATGTCTTTTGGAGGTTCTCGTGAAAATTATTGTTCTCGTAAAGATAGCCGCACTCCGCACAGTCGCAAAGCGCAGGCGGGCCCTGCTCTATGATACTCAGCATACGCTGGCGCATGGCTTGCGCGCGCTCAGACCTCCAGATAGTTGAAAAACCTGACTCCTTCAGGTTGCCAAGCACATACTCGCAGTTACAGCAGGGCCGCACATCCCCGTTCGGCCAGATCATGGCAAAGGTATAGCCTGCGTAACAGGGTATTCGGGAGTAAATGTCGTGATGCCGAAGCACGCCCCGGAACGCGGGATCGCCCGAATAGCCGATGTAGAAACCAGCCTTACTCGCCTCTGGCGCAAGCCTCTCGATCTCGCTCAGGAAACGCTCAAACCCGTGTGTGTCCGGGATGTGATCTTGATTACAATTCAGGTCTCCCCGGCGGAATTCCATAAGCGGGATGAAAGTAAGGCCGCCAGCGCCTGCATCGAGGCACAAGCGGAACATCTTATCCAATTCATCCGTGTTCTCTCTCGTGAGCACCGAGGTCACGGATATATAAGGCTTATCCGTTCCCGCGTCCCGCTTCTGGTCGGCCACGGCCCGGATACCCTTGATGATCTCGGGAAAAGTGGTCTTGCTCGCGGCCGGATTCAATTTTTGGTATGTCTCGCTTGTCCCCGCGTTAAGACTCACCGAGAGCCTGTCGAGACCTATACGCGCAAGAGGGTGTGCAAAATTTTTCAGCAGGATGCCGTTTGTCACCAGCGTGATCTCGACTTCTGGAAAGTCGCGCCGGGTAGTAAAGATAAGTGGTATGATGTGCCGGTAGAGCAGTGGCTCGCCGCCAGTGATGTGGATTCGACGCAGTCCTCCAAGGCGGCATAATTCATCCGCAAGCCTGTCCAGTAGCCCCAGTGGAATCTCCTCTGGCAGGGCGAGCCAACGCGGGTCAAATTCTGCCTTGATCTCTTCCGGCACGGCCTGGTCCGGGCAGAATGTGCAGGCCGCATTACAGCGCGTGGTGGGAAGTATCTGAATATCCAGGGGGCCGCGCGTCACTCGGCGGTCCTTAATGGCCTGGCGCAGATAGCGTATGGATTCCCGTGAAAACATTACGCCTCTCCCAGAATTATGGGGTTGGACCAGCCCGCGGTGTTGAAGTCCGTGTGCTCGGGGTCCCGGGTATTCGTGATGAATTCAAGAAGAACCTTTTTGCCGGAAAGGTGCTCAAGCGGGATTTCAAAATCATGCCAGCCCCGATCCGCGCGCGCTCTCTTCGCATCCAGGGTCTGCTCGAATACCGTCTTCATCCCGCGAATGCGCAGGCCTGCTCGTATGGTGAATATGACACCCTCACCGCCCGGTTTCTCCAGCACCCCAGGGTGCATTGCGATTCCTGACCGGAGTTTAGCCTGTCCGGGAACACGGAGCTTGAAGCGGACGCATGAGGGAGGGTGTTCAAGCAGTACCCTTCGCACATCCTCGCCAATGGTGAAATAATCCTCGCCAACATAAGCAGGGACCGGGGTCTCAATCTCCGCACCATCAAGCGCCTCTATTAAATCAATCTGTCTGCCTCTTTCGCCCAGCTCGCGACGCAGCCTTTTATGGTTTTTGGACACGTCGCTCAGGTGAATGAGCTTGCGGTGCCATTCGTAGATTTGCTCGCGGGTGAACTGCGGCATCTCCAGCACGCTTTCAGGGATGAAGTATCCGTCAACCTCACGGGCGCTCAGGTATCCCTTTTCCTTGCAGATACTGTAAAGCTCTGTCCCAGGATAAGGATTGAAAACGCTCACCTGCATGTGATCCGGCCAGAGCTGTTCATTCAACCTGTATGTTAATTCAGCATCCTCCGGCGTCTCGTCCGGCAGGCCGATCATGTTGAATGACCATGTCCGGAGACCCGCCTCGTCCGCATCCCGGAAAACCTGGATGATCTTCTCCCGGCTCATCGGCCGGTTGAGGATGTCCCTTCGTACCCTTTCGCTTCCGGATTCAACACCGACCCGGATCATATCACACCCCGCGGCCTTTAGCTTTTCTATAATGGCCCGATCCAGGGTCTCGACATGAACATTGGTATCAAACGGGATTGAGAACTCCCCGGAATATGCATCGCAGAATTCCTCTGTCCAGGCCCGGTTCAGGGTGAAGATGTCGTCATTGAAATCCAGCTTGTCCACACGGTAACGGGAGAGAATGTCCCGGATTTCCGCGAGGATATTATTCACGCTACGCAGACGCACGAATTTGCCCTTGCCACGGTAAAGCTCGCGCTTGCCGTAATTGGCGCAGTAGGTGCACCGAAAGGGGCACCCGCGGGCGACCAGGAGAGAGAGCTTGTAATAATCCTGAGCCAGGAGACTTTCGTGATCAAAGATTTCCCTGTCCGCAAAGGGGAGTGCGTCAAGGTTCTCCTGCAAAGGCCGAACAGGGTTGCGTATAATCTTGCCCTTTCTCTTGAGCCATAGGTTAGAGATGCCCCCGGGATCGCGGTCATGCAAGAGGGCATCCGTAAATTCTAACATAGCCTCCTCGGACTCGCCACGACAGATATAATCAATGGCTGGAGATCGGATGACCTCTTCCGGCGCATGAGTCGCGTGAACGCCGCCGCAGATAACAGGCAGGTCGGGATGAGCCTTCCGGATCCATTCGGCAAATCTGCGCAGATGATGAAACTGGTTTGTCCCGGCAGAAATAGCGACTATGTCCGGGCGGAACCTGTCCACATCAGAGATAAGCGTCTCCGGCTCAGGGGTCTCCTGGAGATAAATCAGGCCGGTCTCGTGCCCCGCGGCTTTGAGCACCGCAGAGAGGAATCCTATTCCGTGCTGGTAGTGCCGGGGAAGATATGTGCCGATGTCGGAATATAAAAATAGAATGCGCAAAAATCCAGGCCTCCTCAGAAATGGTATTTTTTAAACGCCTCTATGGAGCGATCATATGTGGCCTCGCCTTCTTTAGTGAAGAAACATGCCGGAAGCTCCTTCATCCTCGCATGATATGCGATGCACTCACAGCAGATGCCTTTCCTTTCACAGGGGTATGTGCAGTTGCATCGCTTCAGGTTCTTCTCCTTGTTCTTGCATTCCACCATTTTCTCTTAACCTCCTTATATCCATCCTGAACTCCCTCAGGGATGTCTGAGTGGCCTTCCCGATATGACCCGGTTGAGTTGTTCCAGTAGCCGGTTGTAAAGCCGATCCCTGAGCCTGAGCTTTTTTATCGCGATCCTTGGCCCGGCCCATCCTGCCCATGCATGATCAGTGTTCTCAGCCTCTGTGATGAAGCTGAGCTCCACCATCTCTCCAGCCCGCTCCGCAAGGTCCAGCTCTACCTCCTGCCAGGAGAAATTCTCCGGGCTTTCAGGCCAGACATCTCTTTCCCAGACACGCTTTCCCGAAATCTCGACAGCGAACCGGACGGGGTCCCTCCGCATCGGCCAGGCATCAGGGTTTATCCCGGCCCCGAAGAGCAAGAAGGCCTTTTCCGGAATCCTTGCCCTGTAAATAACCGCGGAATCCGGATTTGCAAAAAGCACAGGCCTCTGCTCAGCCGAGAGCACAAACCATGTTCGCATCACCCTGTCTCTGGCATCCGCGGGATCGAGACGGGCGCGCCCGAGCCGCTTAAGAAAGTCGTGGACAACTGCCTCGCGTCTGGGCTTGCGGGAAGCCAGGTAATTTCCGAGCACCTCGAAGAGAAGCTCTCCCGGCTGTGTGAAAAGGTAGGCAATCTTTCTCACGGGGCCTGTAGATGCCTGCGCGATGATTTTCCATCGGCTGGCGAGCAGGGAAAAATATTTCTTGAAAAGATCGAGAATGTCAGCGAAGTAAATATGGCCGAAGAGCTCTGCGGCCACATGCTGGTCGAGCCAGCCTCGGCGAAAACCATGGATGAGCCCACGGCTGTGAGAATGGATCACCGTTGAGCGAGGCTCGAACGCGATCTTGTAACCTGCTTCAAGGACCTGCTTGCTCCAGTAAAGGTCTTCGGCCCATGGCACATCGGGAATGGGGATATTCTCAAGCACCGAGCCGCGCCGACAAGCGGAGACATCATCAAAATCGCAAAACGCAAGCCTCTCAAGAGGCTTGAGCGAGCGCGGGAAATTTTTATCTGTTAATTGTCTTACAATCTTTTCGCCGCGGCCTGCGGTGCGTTCCTTGAGCCGGGCCGCCTCTACCGGGTGCGCGTTTGGCCGGGGAATTTGCCGGGAATAAGACCCTGCAAACTCTTTATCCTCTGTCAGGGGCTCTACGAGCGAGGAAAGCCAGTGTTCATCTGCGGGAATGGCGTCAGCGACCAGGTAAACAAGAAACCGGCCTCGTGCCTGCCCGGAGGCCATTTGCCGGGTTCGGCCGTGCCCGAACTGGTCTCGCGAGACCTCAAGCAGTCGCACAGGATATGCCTTTACTATCTCGCGTGTCCGGTCTGTTGATCCGGAGTCCGCCACTATCACCTCAAAGTGTTCCGGGAATTTCTGTGCAAAGACCGCATCCAGACAATGGCCGATATTTTTTTCTTCGTTGTAAGTGAGGATAATCACGGAAACCTGGACCGGCCCTGAATTCTTTCCTGCCTTTTCACTAATCAAGCAGAATGTCCTCGTTAAAGTGACTCGAGCGGTTTTCCTCTATACACAGGCCGCAGAATTCCGGGAACTCTCTGCGGGCAAGTGCATGGCGGAGCTTGCGGTATGCCTCGCTGTTCCAGATGTCATCGAACTCCGACTCGGCCAGGTGCCCCATTCGCTCCGGTGTTCCACAGCATGTAAAGACCCTTCCATCCGCGCGCACTCCGAAGGTTATCCATGGCTGGCCGCAGAGTTCTGTTCTCTCCGGGTGTTCCTCGCGATAGAGGTAATGTGATGAAAAGATCATGCCGGAATTCCGGGCATTATCCTGCGCGGCCTTCAGGCCTTCAAGCACCGCGTCAGCATGCACCGCGTGCGCCTCGTAATATGCCCGGTAGCGTGGATCAAAGTTGAAGACCGGGGTGAGCGGCTCGGCCACCACCTGGTTTGCACCCAGGCTTCGGGCCAGGGGAATGAGCCCTGGTATCTCGCGGTGATTCGCGTCAATCACGGTGAACTGGATGTTGATATAAGGGGTTGAGCTGTTCGCTTCTTTCTTCAGCCGGGCAAGCCTCCGGATGTTGGCCAGGACCTTCTCGAACTTTGCAGGAACGCGAATAGCCTCGTAAGTCCCCCTGGTCGCGCCGTCAATGGAGAAGGATATGCACTCTACCCCGGCCTCAATAAAGCGCAAGGCCTCTTTTTCACCAAGTAGAGTGCCGTTTGAGTTGAAGATAACCTCGGCTCCAGCGTTTTTTACCGCCTTTATGATCTCGAACAGCCGTGGATGAAGCAATGGCTCGCCCCCCCCGCTCAGGAAACATCGCCGGGCGTGCCTCAACGGGGCCTTGAGTTTTTCAAGAAGGTCGAGCTGAAAATGCTTGACAGAGTAGCGGTATTCCGGGAGGTCCATAGTAATCGGGCACATGGGACAACGGAGGTTGCAGGTGCTCGTGGCCTCGATATAAATAACAGCAGGATACGCAGAAAGCCTGTCGTCCCCGCGGCGGAAGCTCTCCCTCAGCCTTTCCTGGTTCTCGGCCTTGAGCTGAGAAGGCGGCGGAGATGAATTCTTTCTTTTCTTCCGGAACATGTGTCTCAATCTATCTTCCATCTTCCCTGCTGGATAAAGACTCCGCGATCAAGAAATTTTCCCGGCAAAACCTGAAACCGGATAACACCAAGTAGTTCCTCCATCAGGGAGTGTGCCCCGCTTTTTCCCTGAAAGATATTTACCGATAGTTCATAAGAGCCTTCATTGAGCAGGTTCTGCTTCATGGTGAAGCGCGCGGTTCCCTTGTGACCGGCCTGGATCGTCTCCGGGTGATCCCCGGGTTCTGATTCCGGCCGGAGGGCCTTGTTAGAAAAATAACCGCATTCCTGATTTGTGCTTGTGATGAGCACGCCGTCTGCCCGGAAGATGTTGATCCCGAACAGCGGCCCCTCACAGAGCTTATGCGCGATATAGTCAAACTCGATTGTGAGCGGGTCCCCGGTTCGAAACACGGTGCTTGCCTCGCGGGCCGAGTTGAGCATTCGCACCGCGGTGATCTCCACATCGCCTGTTCCCCGTCGAATCACCCCTTCCATGATCCGGCCTTGGTCCCCATTTGCCTCGGCCACAGCGGCCCGGTAGACATGGTCGAGATAGGCCTCTATAACCTCAGAGGGCTTCCCCTCCCGGACAAGACGACCCTCGTCAAGAAGGATCGCGCGATCGCATAGGCTTCGGATCATTGTCAGGTCGTGAGACACTATCACGATAGTCTTCTCTGAGCCGCGGAACTCGCGCATGCGCTGGTTGCATTTTCCGCGAAAGTATTCATCCCCTACTGCCAGTGCCTCATCCACAAGGAATACATCGGGGTCCACGGCAGTGGCGACTGCGAAGCCGAGCCGGAGGTACATTCCGGATGAGTAAGTGCGTACCGGGAGGTCAATGAATTTTTCCAGTTCGGAGAAGGCTATGATCTCCTTGATCCTGGCATCCATCTCATCCTGGGGGACTCCGAGGATGGCCGCGTTGATCCGGATATTCTCCCGGCCTGTGAATTCGGGATGAAAGCCTGTGTTAAGCTCAAGCAGTGCCGAGACCCGGCCCTGGATCGAGACCCTTCCTCTGGTGGGGTTGCTGATTCCTGCAAGGACACGGAGCAGGGTGCTCTTGCCAGCTCCATTTGATCCGATGATGCCGAGGCACTCGCCCTGCTCAAGTTTAAATGATATATCTTGCAGGGCTCGAACCTCGCGGTGGTATGGTCTTCGTCCGAGTTGCACAAGCTCCAGGAGCCTGTGTCGGGGCCGGGCGTAAACCCTGAAGGTCTTGGAAAGGCTTTCAACAAGGACAGGGTGCATGGTCTAGAGCCTGTCGGCAAATCCTGGTGCGAGTCTGCGGTAGATGAAGCCGCCGAGTATAATGGTTAGAAATGCGAGTATAGATAAAAATAATATGCTATCTAGAGAGGGGTATGAGCCTTCCACTATCACCGCGCGATATGCTGATACCAGGTGGGCAATGGGGTTGAGGTTTATCAGGACCTGGTATTTCTCTGGCACTAATGTGGCGGGGTAAAAGATCGGTGTGCCGAGCATCCACACAAGAAGCAGAACAGGGATGAGGTGAAGCAGGTCACGCAGGTAGATGCAGGATGCGGAGACAGCCCACGCCAGCCCCATGCTGAAGATGAATTGGAGGATAAAAAGCAGTGGGAGCAACCAGAGGCTTTTTGCATCTGCATGGAGGTAGCCGACTGCGAGTATGATGAGAATGAGGAACCCGATGATCTGACCGAGGATGCCAGAGAGGATTGAGACGCCTGGGAGTATCTCAGAGGGGAACATGACGCGGGTGAGCAGATTTCGGTGTTCAAGTAGCACGGTGGATGATCTGCCTATTCCCTCCTGAAAGGCGAGCCAGGGCAGAACGCCCGCCAGGATGTAAAGCGCATTTCCGCCAAAGCCAGCCTGATTCCCGAACCTGGCCTTGAATACCACTGTGAAGACAAAGGTGAATACCAGGAGCAATAGAAGCGGGTTGATAAGTGTCCAGAAGATACCCATCAGGCTTCCGATATATTTGCTCTTGAAATCCCTCCGGGTCATCTGCCAGAGGAGCCCATGAGCTCCCAAAAACCACATACCTGGCCTGGAAAGCGGCATTTCCATTAATTAAAGATACCATAAATCGCTTTAGATACAAAGTGTTTCAGGAATCGAGACAGCCTTTTATCGCTTTTTTGGAGCATGTTTTTCATATCTTTGTTCCCGAATCCTAAAATAGTATCAGGGTTTGACAATCATGAATTAACTCGCTATATTTTTGAGCACTGCCTTAATGCGGTTCAGGAGTGGAAAATGGAGATAGAAGGGTTTGAGGAAATACAGGGCTCGGAGATTATCCAGGACACCTTTCTTTTTCAGGGTCTTAACTTTTCCGAGGCGCAGGCTTTGGCAAGGATATGCCATCGCGAGCGGCGTTCCCCTGGCGAGGTTATTATCGAGGAGAACGCTCTTGGGCAGGCGCTCTACCTGATAGAGCAAGGCGAGGTGAGGGTAGTCAAGAGCGAGGGGGCGGAGCAACACCTACTCGCGCGCCTTGGTAGGGGCGAGTTGTTCGGCGAGATGAGTCTTGTGGAGAATGAGCTTACTTCGGCCAGCGTGGTTGCCGCGACGGATGTGGAGCTTCTCGTGATTCACCGCCCGGAATTCGAGGACCTGCTTGAAGGGAACCAGGCCATGGCTTTGAAGATTTACAAGTCATTTTGTCGGACTCTTTCCGAGCGACTGCGCAAGACCAGCGCGGAGTTGAGCCGCGGTCAAGCCCCGAGGCCGAAAAGGAGCGGTGCTGGCTCCGGGAGCAAAGCGAGAAAAAAAGGTAACTCAGGAAGCAGGTAAATAATGGAGATAAAGTTTTTCAACCAGCTCTTGGTGGCAGGGGTCAAGGCCAATGCCTCGGATATCCATCTGAAATGCGGAGCACCGCCTGTGTTCAGGATTGACGGAAGGCTCCGGGAGATAAAAGCGCCCCGGTTTACTCCCGAGGACACGAAGAACATCGTGCTCGCTATTTTAAGCTCGGAAGCCCAGCGCGAGAAAGTGGATACCATACAGGAGATGGATACCTCGTATCTGCTGACGGATGTCGGTCGGTTCCGTGTGAATATCTTTCGCCAGAGGGGCAGTTTCGAGATAATACTCCGGATCATCTCGCTTGAGGTTCCCGGGTTTGAACAGCTTGGCCTTCCTCCGGTGCTTAAAGACATTGCGTCCAATGACCGAGGTCTTGTGCTGGTTACAGGTGTGACCGGTAGCGGGAAATCCTCTACCCTGGCCGCAATGGTTAACCATATCAATCAGGACTATCGGAAGCATGTCCTGACTATCGAGGACCCAATCGAGTTCCTGCACGCTGACATAAAGAGCTCGATCTCCCAGAGGGAGGTTGGCCCGGATACCCCTGATTTCGCGATCGCGCTCCGGTCCGCACTGAGGCAGGACCCGGATGTGATAATGGTCGGTGAGATACGGGATGCCGAGACCGTGGACATTGCGCTCAAGGCCGCAGAGACAGGCCACCTCATCCTCTCAACCATTCACACTACGGACACCACGCACACCATCCACCGCTTGATCGGTCTTTTCCCCATGGAGGAACAGGATGTGGTCAGGATGCGGCTTGCGGAAAGCCTCAGGGCCATCATCTCTCAGCGGCTTCTGCCACGGCAGGACGGGAAAGGCAGAGCAGTAGCCGCGGAGATACTGGTCAACACAACCACTATCTCCGAATGTATTCGCAATCCTGACAAAACCCCCATGATAAGAGAGTATATTGAGAAAGGCAGGGACCAGTATCAGATGCAATCCTTTGACCAGCACCTGACATTCCTTTACAGGAAGGACATCATCTCCCTGGAAGTGGCAAAGGCCGCGGCAAGCAATCCCTCGGATTTTGAACGCGCACTGCACTTTGAATAGATTTCCCCCTCATACATAATTTTTCCTGGACATTCCCCGAAAATCACCCTGATCCCTCTGTAACTCAAATGGGTGTAA
>CAZOMR010000030.1:0-18660 GCA_964580655.1 uncultured bacterium | reverse complement strand
ACCGTACTCACTTAAAAAAAGCGGGGGTACTCCAATTCCCGCTGAACCAGGACATGAACATAACCGAGCCGAGCCCCGCAGGTATCCACCGCACGCGTAAAGCTTTCCTCCTCACGGATCATGTGGAAGGTGTCAAGATGCCCCCGCGTGTTATCCTCGCCGACCTCTTCCAGAAACCGCACTGCATCCGCGGCAATGTTGATAAAGTGCGACTCAAACCGGTTCACCGGCTCGGTGCACAGGATGACATCCGTATTCTCCCGCGCGAACCGGCAGACCTCCCGAAATGCCTCAACCGCCCAGTCCCATTCCTTTTCCGTGCGCATCCTTCCGGTTAGATACCCCCATCCAGCATAGTTAACCCCGGTCAGCAGAGGGCTTTCGGGGTCAGAGCTTCATTTAGCGTTTAACGCTAGCCTTTCAAAAATTCCAGCAGTCTTGCCCACAGGTCATCCCTTCCTTCTTTAGTCCGGCCGGAGAAAATCAGGACCTCATCATCGGGAATGACCAGGTCCTCTGCCAGTGAGCGTCTCGCGTGCTTGCGGGCATTAGATTTGAGCTTGTCCGCTTTAGTCCCCACAACAATAGCGGGGATACCTTTATGCTCAAGCCATGCAGAAAGCTCCTGCTCCTCGGTCTCCGCCCCCCGGCGGAGGTCCACGATTATGACAACCGCGCAAAGCTCCACTCGGCCCTCAAGGTATGCCTCCACCATCTGCTTCCACGACTGCCGCTCGTTTTTGGAAACACGCGCCCAGCCGTAACCGGGAAGGTCTGCGAACATATACAAATTATTTACTCGATAGAAATTTACCGTGCGGGTCCGACCCGGCTTCGAGCTCGTGCGCGCAAGGTTCTTCCTTTGAAGGAGGCAGTTGATCAGCATGGACTTGCCCACATTCGACCGGCCCGCAAAAGCGATCTCAGCCAGGCCATCTTTCGGACAGTCAGAAAAATCCTTCGCGCTCTTCACGAACTCCGCAGAACTGATCTTCATCTTGAGCCCGATCCAGCACTCATTTGCAGGAATATCACGGAGATTCCTTTTCCCACCTCAACCTTGCAACTGCGGCTGTGCCTTGTTTTTTCCCTTTGTGAGCAGGGAATCCGAGCCAGCCTCCGCTTGTGATATACCACTGTCCGTTTTCATCCCGGATGTATTCCGCGCAGTGGCACTTGAGTGTAGTTACATGCTCCGCTGTCTGCTTCTTTGTCCCGGCAGTGAAGACCCCGAATTCACAAGGGTCTTTTGAGCGAAGGATGATGGTGTTATTATATGAGTTCAGGTAGAGCGGGTAGTTGGTCAGGCAGACCGAGAGGTAATAGTAGTCCCCGTATTTGATGATAAATGGAGATTCCGTGCTTCCGGGAAATCCATTGGGCCAGACCGGTGCAGGGAACCTGGCCTGGAAGGCTGTGCGCTTGTTCTTCCAGTTATAAAGGTCTTCGGATTCCCATACGGAAATCTTGTTTCCGATGTCGGTTGCGTATTGCAGGTAAGTTCCGTTTTCAAGTTTGATGACCATTGTGTCCCGGAGCCCGCTCCAGTCAGCAGGGATTGCGATTCCCACAAACTCCCATTCATACCCGTCCCTTGATGTGTAGTGCCGGATGTCACCCGGGCCAGCATAGAGGTGATATGTATCGCCATCCTTGAAAACAAAAGGCGCATACTTCCGCTTTGTATCAGGATAACCATCAAAGAGCCTGGGGAGTTCTCGCATCGGCTCGTCAGGACTCCCGGTCACGCCGTGAGCGAAGTATATCTCTCGCAGGATATTACCGTGATGCGAGCTTATGCCGATCAGGTGCCAGTCGCCTTCAGGGTCCTGGAATACAGCGTGGTCATTGATGTAGTCGCCCTCAATGCTCGGCTCGAAAAGTGTCTGCCAGGCTGAATCAATGACAGGGACATATTTTGCGGATCTCTCCTGGGCTACTCCTGATGAGCCTGCCGCAAACAAAACCAGTAACAGAATAACAACCCTTTTCAATTGCATGTTGCCTCCTTCTTAAACTCCAGGTCTGAAATTCTTCTCCCATTCTACACACATTGCCTCAAGCTCCGCCACCTTCTCCGGATACTTCAGACTCACATCATAAGACTCATTCGGGTCATCCTCAAGATTGAAAAGCCACGGGCCCTTGCTCTCGTAAAGGTGCATCAACATAACCCAGTGGCGACGCTGGTACTTCCATTTTCCCACCCGGACAGCCTGTAGCTGATCGTGGCGATAGAAGTAAAGTGCCTCATGGGGTGTGGGCTCCTTGCCCTGGAGCATGGGCAGGATATTTTTCCCGTCTATTATCCTGTCCGTGGGCAAGCTGGCACCTGCCGCGGCAAGGATCGTGGCGAAAATATCCATGTTCATGGACATCTCGTGGGTTACATACCCTGCCGGGAGCTTTCCGGGCCAGGATGCGATCATCGGCACGCACATGCCGCCGTCAAAGGTCTCGTGCTTTCTGCCACGATGATACCCGGGATTGCCCTGGAACCACGGGCCGTTATCGCTGGTGAAGATGACCAGGGTATTATCCCGTAACCCGTGTTTTTCTAGCCGGTCGAGAATCTGGCCAGTGCTCCAGTCAATCTCCTCCACACAGTCACCGTAAAGCCCGCCACCGGAGCGGCCCTGGAATGCAGGCGATGCATGAACCGGCCGGTGCGGAAAGGTATGCGCCATATAGAGAAAAAACAGCCCGTCCTTGTGCTCGTCAATGAACCCCAGTGTCTCCTTTGTGTATTTCTGCGTGAGATAGTCCTGGTTCACAGGAGATTTCTCCACGATCTCATCGTTGCGATACAACGGCAAGGGCGTCATGTCATTGGAATAAAGGAGTCCGAAGTAGTGGTCAAGGCCGCGGTGGTGAGGCCGATATTTTTTCATGTCACCAAGATGCCATTTGCCGATACAGCATGTTGAATAGCCTTTCTCTTTGAGAAGTTGCGGGAGGATGATCTCTTCGGTCGGAAGGCCAAGATTGTCCCCCCTGATAAGACGGAACGGCAATACGAATGAGAGCTTGCCCCAGGTGGGAAGGAATACCTCGGGCACGCCTGCACGAAGGGGGTATCTCCCGGTAAGCATACCTGCACGGGAAGGCGAGCAGATCGGACCCGATGAGAAAAATTCCGTCATCCTGACACCCTCTTTGGCAAGCCCGTCCAGGACCGGCGTGGAAATGGATTGGGAACCGTAACACCCAAGGTCTCCCCATCCCAGGTCGTCTGTAACTATAAAAACGATATTGGGGACTCGGGATGATCCTGCTTCTGCATTCAGGGGTCTTGATAGAACCGATGACCCTGCGAACAGACCCATAGTGACTAAACCGGTCCCCTTGATGAATTCCCTCCTTGCCAGGTCATCATTCCTGCTCATTTCATCCCTCCGGATTATTAAGAAAATCCTCGCTCAAAGCAGTAGTCTCATGCCAGTCAGCTTGAAGCTCAGTTTAATACCTTGAGAAGAATGCTGTCAATTCACACCTCAGCTGGACATTCCCCAAAAATTACCCTGATTCGGATGAAAGGGGATAGTTTTGGATAAATAGACTGATTTAGTCCGAATCTTTTCAGCCGGAAGGTGGCTATATCTGCTTTCAAGTCGTTGACTTTGTGGCTTTTGGATTGCTATACTCAGTAATTGAGAATATTGATTCACAGCCGGATATTTTGCTCGATAGAGCAGAATGAAGGAGAAACCCTGGAAGCCTTTTTTGCTTTGTTTTGAAATATCACGATCAAGGTTAGAGGTTGTGCCCCGAAAACAGGTTTAGGAGAAGGGTTGCCGCATAATTTTAAATAAAAAGATATGATATTGAAGAAGACCATCATAAAAACGATCAATTCAGCGAGACTCTTCGTATTAATGGCGACGAGCTTTGCTTTCGTGGCAGGAGTCGCCTGCTTCAGCCAGCTGAGTGCCAACTTCCTTGAGGCCGCCGTGCCCGAATACACTTTACCCGACCCGCTGGTGATGGAGGGCGGTGAGAGGGTATCGGACGCAGAGATGTGGGTTGAGAGGCGCAGGCCGGAGATACTGGAGCTTTTCCGCGAACACGTCTACGGCCGCGCGCCTGGCAGGCCGGATGCTATGAGGTATGAATTGTTCGACGAGGACCGCGGTGCCCTCGGCGGCAAGGCCACGCGCAAGCAGATCACCGTGTACTTTACCATTGACAAGACCGGGCCTTCCATGGACATCCTGATCTACCTGCCCAATGATACTCCCCGGCCCGTGTCGGTCTTCCTTCTTCTCAACTTCTCCGGCAACCACTCTATCCATCCCGACCCGGCCATCAGGCTGTCGAGAGGGTGGATGCGAAACGATGGTCTAGCCGTGATCAACCACCGCGCCACCGAGCGCTCGCGCGGCAGAGCAAGTTCCCGTTTTCCAGTCCACGAGATACTCTCCCGTGGCTACGGCCTGGCCACGGTTTACTACGGGGACCTCGATCCGGACTACGACGACGGTTTCGAGAACGGCGTGCACGGCGCGTTCGACCGCTACCCTGATGATGGGCGGCCTCCGGACGCCTGGGGCGCGATCGGGGCCTGGGCCTGGGGGCTTTCCCGGGCCATGGACTATCTGGAGACGGACCCGGAGGTGGACCGGGACCGGGTGGTGGTGCTCGGCCACTCACGCCTGGGAAAAACAGCCCTGTGGGCAGGAGCCCGGGACACGCGCTTTGCCATCGTGATCTCGAACGAGAGCGGTTGCGGCGGCGCGGCACTGTCCCGCCGGCAGTTTGGCGAGAGTGTAAAGGCGATCAACTCGCACTTTCCACATTGGTTCTGCGAGAAATTCAAGAGATATAACGGGCGCGAGGACGAGCTCCCCGTGGACCAGCACATGCTCATCGCCCTGATCGCGCCGAGGCCGGTCTATGTGGCAAGCGCCAAGCTGGACATGTGGTCAGACCCGCATGGCGAGTTCCTGTCAGCCAAATACGCGGACCCGGTGTACCGGCTTCTCGGAACCGACGGTCTGGCTACCGACGAAATGCCGCCCGTAAACCATCCCATCATGAGCACCATCGGCTACCACATCCGAACCGGAGGCCACGGCCTTACCGCTTATGACTGGCATAGATACATGGACTTCGCGGACAAGCAATTCAACCTTCCCCTTTATCAAAAGCATCCCTAGACAGAACCCAGCCCAGATTACCGAGGTCGTCCCTGCGCCAGGGCGAAGGGATGTAATGTCGGACCTAATGGAACAGTAAAGGCGCGACCAACTGGATTCTTTGTCTTGGCATGGGACACTGAGACTGATTTAGTCCGAATCTTTTCAGCCGGAAGGGCTTTGATTCACTTTCACGCTCTATTCACACAAGGCAAGCTGGCCTTCCAAGAGCTGGACATTCCCCAAAATTTTGAGTTCCCAATAGAATTGTCCGAGGAGAGAGGAAATCGCTACAGTTCCGATGGGCATTAAGGAGTGGCCACAGAGCAAGACGAGGGAAGCGAATGGGGAATGAGTAACGAAAAATCAGGGTGATTTTTGGGGAATGCCCTGAAGAAAACAGGGGTTTTCCTTTCGTGTGTTAGATTTACAGGATAGATTACAGGGGCAGTTCCCTGTACGGATCCAGGAATGCGAATATGACTTCCTTGACCGGTTTTCCTGTAAGTGCCTGAAGCGCATCGCGGTATTCCTGGCCCTGGTCCCGGTATTTTTCAGGCAGGGTCTTCAGGTCTTCGCGACTTAGCCGGTCGGTCTTGTAATCCACTATCACGAGCCCTTCTTCTTCCTCGAAGACCATGTCCATCTTGCCGGAAGAGATTTCGTGTTTTTCAACCCGCCAGGTGTAGGGCACCTCGCGGAAAAATTTTCCCGAAGATTTAGCGCGTCTGAATGCCTGGCCATTGATTCCTCTCTCTACGAGGCAAAGGATTTTATCGGCCTCATCATCGAGACCCTTCTCGCAGGCAAGCTCTTGCACCAGGGCTTGAGCTTTTTCAGTATGCTCTGGATCAATCAACTCCAGGACACGATGGACCATGGTTCCTATCTCACGCGCCTTGTCCCTTGGGATCTGCGATTCCCGCTCGATCCCCTCAAGCCTTTCATCCTCAATAATCCTGCTCGGGGAGGTGAGTTTAATTCCCTCTTTTGCCTTTTGTCTCGCATCCTGGTCCGCGGCCTCCCAGGCCTTTCGCTCGGCCAGCATGTCATCAACAGCCGACTCATCTTTTTTTCTCGCGACTTGCCATTGAATCGGGATCGGCTCTCTTGGGGAAGGAGGAAGCGCAAGTGGATCGAGGATGAACATACCCTTGTCTTCGGCTCCGGGAGTGATTGCATTCGGATCAGGAAGGGCCTCCGTGAGAATCCCGTAAGCTCCGGTTCCTGCAGTCTTGGCGAAATATGGAAGGACAAGGTAGTCCCTGGCCCGGGTGCAGGCCACATAGAGCAGGCGGCGGTCCTCGCTCTCGCTCTTCTCTTTATCCTCGGCTTGCGCCTGGTCCGTAAACCCCGGGGTAGCCACATATCCGGACAGACTGAACTCCATCCGGTTCTTCATGCGGTTGATGATGACCCTCGGGCCTCTGGTCCCGCGCTTCCCTGATGCCAGATTTGCCAGGATGACAAGCGGGAACTCAAGCCCCTTAGCCTTATGAATAGTCAGCAGGCTTATAATTTTATCCTCGGCCTCTGCCTGCGGCATCTCGGGATCCTCTCGATCCTCAAGCTCCATCTGCTCAAGCCAGGCCGCGAACCGGCTGAAGCTCGTGATCCCCTGGGCCTCGAAGGCCCTGGCCTTGGCCATCACCTTTTCCAGATTGAAGACAGCCTGTTGACCGCGAGGACGGAGCATGTGGAGATGTCGGTGGTATGTCCTGCTGAGAATTTCCTCTATGGTCAGGACAAAGGACCGCCCTGTTCTTTTTTCGTGGAGCTCGCGCAGGGTGCTGAATGCCTCGGCAATAGAATCTATCCCCGGCTCTTTTTTCGCAAGGTAGTTCCATTTGCCGTTGCTCGCGTGATGTAAGAACAGATCTTCATCCGAGACGCCGAAGAAGAATGATCGCAAGGCCGCGACCAGTGCAAGCTGGTCCTCGGGATCGGCTATGGCCTTGAGGCAAGCGCGCAAGGCCCTCACCTCGTCGCGCTCGAAGAACTGCTTTCCGCCCTCCAGCTTGTAGGGCACACCGCGTCTCTCCAGCGCGTCCTGGTAGAATTTTATCCCCGTGCTTCTGGGAAACAGGATTGCGATGTCGCCGTAATCCAGAGTGCGAGATTTATCTTTTTTGACTCGAACCGGCCATTTTTCCGAGACCGCGTTTTCAATCAGGCCCGCGATGGCCTCGGCCTCCCTCTTGCGGACATCCTCTGCGAGGAGCTTGCTCATTTCATCTTTATCTTTTGCCGCTGGAATCAGCATGACCGAGGAATGTGGGAGTCCGTCGTGGTATTCGGGATGCTCAGAAAGCGGCTCGTATTCTGACTGGTATTTTGCCACTGGCTGGATGATCCGGGAGAATGCTTGATTGACCCACTTGATGATTGAAGGGGACGAGCGGAAGTTCTGGGAGATATTGACCGGGTTATCGCTCAGGTGCTCTTTGACCGCGCTGTAGACCTCGAGGTCAGCCCTTCGGAATCCGTATATGGACTGCTTGGGATCACCCACTATGAAGAGCTTTCCCGGCTTGATCTCAGCATCCTTCCAGTCCCGGGCATTCGCCCCGTGCTCGCTCAGGTAAAATACCAGCTCGGCCTGAAGCGGGTCCGTGTCCTGGAATTCATCAACCAGGAGATTATCAAAGCGGGCCTGGAAATATCTTCTCACATCACGATGATCCCGGAGCATGTTTCTGCTCAATATAAGCAGATCCTGGAAATCGAGAACCCCGCGAGTCTTCTTTTTCTCCTCAGCGAAGTCCACGAATTCGCAAAGCCATCTGAGGAGATCGAGTGCCAGGGCCTGTCCTGTTTCTTTTCGATAATTTTCGACCTTTTCTTTCAGATTCCTGATCCTCTCCTTCTGCTCGGCACATGCGGAATTAGGAGCCCAGTTTTTCTGGTTGCCTTTTACTGAGAGCGACAGGTTACGGAAGATAAAGACCCCGCGCCTTTCAGGAGACAGACCCTTCAGGTTTTCCAGGATATCCTTTGTCTCTTTAAGGAAGATGTAGCCATTATCAGTTTTTTCATGACAGTATTTTTCCGCGAAAAGCGAGAGTGACTCGATCTCTTCCTGTAGATCAAGGAAAAGTGGTTCTGGGTCCGGAGATTTCAGCGTGGATATTTCATCCGGAATAAGGTCCCGGTTATCATAGATACGGTCGGCCAGGCTCTTTATATTATCAAGGCTCAGTCCGAAGAGACGCGCTCGGCGAGCCGTATCCGACTCTTGTTCCATTTGCCGTGAGAACCACTCTTCCCATATTTCGTCAAAAAACAGTTGGGCTCCCAGTTCATCGAGCATCTCGAATTCAGGGTCCACGCCTGCTTCCACAGGCCTCATTCGCAAGAGGCTTGCGGCAAAGGCATGGATGGTGGATATTTGCGCCCGATCAAGATCGCGTCGGGCTTTTTGCCAAAGCCCTCGCTCCGGCCCGGAGGAATCGGCATATTTATCCTCTATCCGGTCACGCAGTCTCAACCTCAGCTCTCCAGCCGCCTTTTCGGTAAAGGTTATTGCGGCCAGTCTATCGAGGCCGCGTCCATTGTGCACTAGTTCGATGATGCGATTAATAAGCAGGGTTGTCTTGCCTGTGCCAGCGCCTGCATCCACGCAGAGAGAGTGCTCCAGGTCGGTGCAGGCGCGTTTGCGCTCTGCATGGTCAGCCGGTTGCCAATTTTTAGTTTGCGGTGGCATCTACTTGAACTCCTGAAGGCGGGAGTATGCGGAGGCCTTCTTGTCCCGGGTCTTTTTTTCTATCCAGGCCTTGCTTGGCATGAAGCATGCGAGCTTGTAATCGCAATACTGGCAGTCTTCCTGCCAGGGCATGAAGAGGCCATCGCGTATGCCTGAGAGGATGATGGCGAGTATACTTTTCAGCTTGTCTAATTTTTCCTGCCAGTCCGTGCCTTCAAATTTGATACGCTTGAATTTTCCCTTCTGCGAGATGAAAAGGTATTCAGCCCGCGAACCTTCTGGGTCCTCGATATTCTCAAGCTTGAGCGCGGCGTATAGATAAACAGGGAGTTGCGGTGCTAGCGTGTTATTGCGAAAGAAACTGTCTTCCTTGAAACCATCCGGCTTCCCGGATTTATAGTCAATAACCCTGACCATGCCTTTGCCCTGGTCGAGCCGGTCCATCTTGCCACTCAGGGTTACCTTCTGGCCGTCTTCCAGCGGAAAGTCAACCTTGAACCTCTTTTCGAACTCTTCCGGGAGCAGAACCTCGTTGGAGCTGATCTCTGTACGGATTACCTCGCTCAACTCCTCCACGATGTCCTCGCGATCAAGTCCCCAGATCACCGGATAGCCTACGAGGCCCTGTCTCTCGTATTCTCTTGATAGCTCGATGACCTCGCCCTCAAGCTCTGTGCAAAGCTTTTCAGGATCAGCCTTTGTGAGCGGGAGTCGGCCCTGGGCCTTCAGCTTCTTGAAAAAGTTCTCAAGCGTCTTGTGCATAAATGTTCCACGGTCCTGCGGGCTGATCTCCCAGATAGCCTCCGGGTCCTCCCGGATGCGGAGACGGATAACATGCTCAAGAAAATATCTGAACGGACACTCAGCCCATTTTTCAAGATGTGATGGGGAAACACTCATGCAAACCCTTTGATATTCTTCTTCAAGATGAACCCGGGTTTTTTCGGATAAAACATACCCGTCGTATTTTGTAAGTTGCGGGACTCTCAGCCGGGAATCCATGGATGATGCTCCGCGCTTGAGAAAGCGGTTGACCTCGCCGAGGTATGTGCCAATAGCTGGCTCGGACCGGTCTCCGGCCTTCAGGGTGCGGTAAAGGTCCCGGTCACTTGTATCCAGGCACTCATCTTCATGCTCGGCCGCAATCTGTGAAAGGCCAAGCCACTTGACCCATGCAGATTGTTTCTTCAGGTCTTCAAACCTCAGTCTCCTGCCGGACAGAATCTCCAGTGCCCGTAGAAGAAAGAAGCTCGGCACACGCTCACGGTTCTTCTCAGGGTCCAGCCGCGGCCAGGTCAGGAGCAATCTCTCCTCGGCCTGGTTCATGGCGAGGTAAAACAAGAGAGGCTCCTCTAATATCTGCTCGCTTTTGAGCGGCAGGAACGCGCCCTTTTTTTCAATTTTATCGTTTATGAGCTTCCGCTCCTCGTCAAGGATAATCGGGTCCTCGCGGACATATAGAGGAAAGGATTTTTCCACCAGGCCGGGAATAAAAAGAACCCTGAATCTGACCCCGCGAGCAATCATTAGTTCGCTCAAGCAAACACAGCCTTCCTGGAAGCGAGTTGCCTGTTTGGCCGGAGTCTTCTTTAGTGCTGATTCAAGCATTTCTCTAAACAGGTCAATCTCTACATCTTTATCAATTTTATCCAGGTCTCCGAGCGCGACCAGAATGTCATCAAATATCTTCAGTTCTTCTTCATCCAGATCAAGATAGTTTCTCGCAAGTTCAAGGGCTTTTCCGGACATGGCTTTCCAGGTTGTCTGCCCCTCTAGGCTCTCAAGGTCAGAGAAAAATTCACGAAGGAATCCAAGGAGATTCTTTATATCTTGATCTTTTTCAAGCAGTTCTTCGTCATGCTCGGCCTCGGAATCCTTGTTCTTTTCGATCTCATGCCTCGCCTGCTCACCAAGCTCGGAGAGCTTCTTAAGCCATTTCTCCTTTCCCTGGACCACCCGGGCCTCGCGGGAGAGTAGATCAAAGCGAAACGGCAGGCCTGCCTCGGGGTCCGGGAAAAAATTCTTGATGTTCCATTTTCCCGAGGAGAGAAATTCCATCACCTCGGTTCGCGTAAACTCTGACCCGGCCAGGTTCAAGAAAAGCATCAATGCCCGGGCTGAAGGTGTATCCGCGAGAGGTTTTCCGCCCTGGATGAAAAGCGGAATATTGTATGCCTCGAAGATTTCCTCGAACAAAGGCTTGTAAACATTTTTGTTCCTGAGGATGATCCCGATCTCGTGAAGCCTTATGCCGTGCTCTTTTACCAGGTGCAATATCTCCCTGGCAATCGCCTTGACCTCCCGGTCCTCGCCTGGCGCGGCAATGGCCTTGAAGGAGCTGTCCGGCTTCTCATGGCCGGCTTGCGCTTGCCCCTTGCCGAAATACTCTTTCAGGGTATCAAGGTTTGATGCCTTGTACCCGAAAGAGAGCCTTTGCTCAAGGCGGAAGCCGAGCTTTTCATATCTTTGCAGGGTTTTTTCGGAGAACGCGAATATGTCCGAGTCGGCTTGAAAAGGCATGAACGCGATGATGGAGATGTATTGCGCCAGGGCCTCAAGCAGGCTCCACTGGGCCGCTGTGAAATCATAGAACCCGTAAGTGAGGACCCGGTCTGTGCTGAAGAATTCACGGAACCGATGCGCCATATTGATGGCCCGCTCAAAGCGATCATGGTCAAGCGTGAATCCGGCCCGCCTCTCTTCAAAGCGAGTGAATAGGCGGAAGAAATCCTTGAGCTTTCTCCTTGATCCTTCCTCTTGCCAGTCCGCGGCCTGTAAAAGCCCTGAATGCGCAAGCGCGACCTGGATCCGGCTGTCCTTGATGTCCCTGTATGCCCCAAGAGCGGCCTGCTGAAAACCTCGCGTCCGGGCAACCGGATGAAAATAATCATCATCATCCAGGCCGAGCGCAAGTTCCCGCATGAGCAGTTCACGGCCAAGGTGCGGAAGCTCAGGCCCGGATTGGGAATCATCAGTGCCGCGGCTTAGTTTCCCTGCCAGATCAAGAAAAGTGATGAACCTCAAATTCAGGCCGGACTCTTTGGACCTTTGCGCCAGGACCCGTGAAAGATAGAGATAAAGCAGATTGGAGCCGACAAGGATATAAACCGGCTGGAGCGCGGATAGAGCCTTCAGACCCGCTACCTCCTCGGTCAGGGCTGACTCCAGGTCGGACCAGTGTGGACTGATAATAAGCCGGTGGTCAAGTTCCATGTTTATTATTCTACATCAATTCCCTGACAGATCCGGTCAGCTTTTTTCAGGAGCCCGCGATTTTTTTCAGGGCATTGGAGTAGATGTCGTAGTCGCGGCTGGAAAAGAGAACAAAGGTTACTTCCGCTATTTCGGGATGTTCCTTGAGATAGCCGATCACGGTGCTGAGTGCTATATTCGCGGCCTTTTCTATCGGATAGCCGTAAGCTCCGGTGGAGATGGACGGGAAAGCCACACTGCGACATGAGTTCTCGCTTGCAACCTCCAGACTGCGGCGATAGGCGCTTGCAAGTGTCTCCGGCTCGCGGCTTTTTCCTCCATGCCAGATCGGGCCCACAGTGTGGATGACATGCTTTGCAGGCATCATCCCACCTGTGGTGATCTTGGCGTCCCCGGGCCTGCATCCGCCCAGCTTGCGGCATTGCTCCAGTATACCCGGCCCACCAGCCCGGTGAATAGCGCCGTCCACGCCGCCTCCTCCAAGCAGGCTGGTATTGGCCGCATTCACAATGGCATCTCCCGATTCCTCCGTGATGTCCCCCTGTTTGAGCCGAACCAGGGAATCATTTATCTTGATCTCCATGTCATGTATCCTCCTTTGCCCTATCTCATTCCCTGCGGAGTGCTTCTATTGGATCAAGTCGCGATGCGCGCCATGCCGGGTATATCCCGAATACCAGGCCCACTATCAGGCCGAAGCCCACTGCCAGGGCCACGGCCTCGGGGCGGACCACGGCTGTAAATTCACTGATACTTGAGACCCATGCTCCTGCGAGGAATCCTACGGCAACCCCCAGGCCAGCGCCGAACATGCTTAGAATCACGGCCTCGGTAAGGAACTGAGCAAGGATGTCAAGGCGTCTCGCACCCACGGCCTTGCGGATGCCTATCTCTGGCACGCGCTCCGCCACGCTGACAAGCATGATGTTCATAATCCCGATCCCTCCTACCAACAGTGCTGTGCAGGCTATGCTGATGAGCAGGGCGTTGAAGGTTCTGGATACCTTGATGAAGGCCTCCAGTATCTCTTTTTGACTGAGGATGTGGAAATCCAGCTCGTCTTCTGGCAGGTTCTGGCTGAGGCGGTGCCTGCGACGGAGCAGTCGGGTTATGTTCTTTCTCAAGGCCTTGACCTTGGCGGATTCCGCGTACCGGATCACGATACTGTGAAGGTGGTTAATGCCGAGCACGCGGGTCTGGGCCGTGAGCAGAGGAACCACCACCATCTCATCGGGATGAAACCAGCCCCAGTCGCCCTTGGATTCAAATGCGCCAAGCACAAGATAGCGGACTCCGTTGAGCTCTATCCAGGAGTGTTCGGGCATGGACCCGCGGAATAATTTTTCCCTGACCTGGCTTCCTATCACGCAGACCTTTCGCCTGGCCTGGTTCTCTGCGGGGTAAAAGAATCGTCCTTGAGCGAGGCGGAAGTTCCGTATGAGCGGGAACTCCTCGCTGGTGCCGAGTATTACCACACTGAGGATTCTATCTCTAAAACGGACGCGGCCAGAGCCTATTACTTCGGGAGAGACCCCTTGAACCTGTGAGAATTCGCGTGCGATCGCCTCTGCATCAGCCAGTTTCAAGGTGTCTGTGCGAAAGACTTCCGTGCCTGCGGCGTGTGCCGGACCCGGACGAACTACCAGGAGGTTAGAGCCGAGTGCCTGAATCTGTGAGAGGACCTCGCGCCTGCTACCCTCTCCCACGGCCATGACCAGGATAACCGCGGCCACGCCTATTACGATCCCGAGGGTGGTGAGGCAGGAGCGGAGGGAATGCGCCACGAGTGAGTCCAGAGCCGTGGATACATTAATGAAAAGGATCGGGGCTCGAAAAAGGCGGATCATTCTTGATCCCGGATATACACCCGTTTGATTATCACCTTTTCCCGGGGCCGATACATGGGCGGGCCGGAGGTGGGCACTTTCGCAATCGCCTCCAGGACATCCATGCCATCGGTCACCTGGCCGAACACGGTATACTTGCCGTCCAGTCCCGGGAGTGGTTTCAAGCAGATATAAAACTGACTGCCCGCGCTGTTCGGGTGTTTGTCGCGGTACATGGCCACGGTGCCCTTGATATGAGGCCGGTCGTTGAACTCCTGACTGATCGTATATCCCGGGCCTCCTTGAAGACTCCCCCCCGGAGCTCCTCCGCGGATCAAGCCATTTGGCCAGTATATTGATGTCTGGCTTCCTGTTTCTGCGTCTTCCATATCCGGGATGATCTGGTGAAATGTCAAGCCATCGTAAAAATGAGTGCGTGCGAGCTTGATGAAGTTGCGACAATGGTTGGGCGCCACATCGGGAAAGAATCGAAACCTGATTGTGCCGAATTCCGTCTCGATAACGGCCTGCTTTTTCTCGATCTGCCCGGGTGTAAGGCGGCTTACTTCAAGATCAACAAGGTTTTTCAAATGGAGAATAGCCTGTCGCCTTTGCCTTTTGGCATCGGGATACCGCTCCAAGAACTCCTCATAGGCTGATACGGTATTTTTCGTCCTGGCATTGCTGAGGGCTAATTTAACTATCAGGTCATGTGCCCGCTCCTTGTGCTCTCCATCAGGGTATTTCTCAAGATATGCCTGATACGAAGAAATGGTGTTCTGCTCGCGCGCTTTATCCCATTCCCTCTTCTCGCATCCGACCACAAGAAGCAGGAGGGAGATGACAATGAAAGCCCACATCCGGGCCGGAATGAAACGCGGCACCATTCCCTTTTTCTTCAAAACTAGTTTATTCTAGTGCTCGTCCGGGATTTGTCAAATCCCCTGTATCCTGATCGTCTTTTTTCCTTGATAAAATTGCAGGAGGTGGCTATAGTCAAGGTGAAATAAATACTGAGGCTAATAGCTTTGATGTGAATTTTTATTCCACCAGGCTCCATACCTGCATGTTAGATGGCCCGCGATTGGCCCAGGCATAATATGGAATCGCGGTGAATTCTTCGCCGCTTTTCATTTTTCCCTTTATCAGGTTCAATCCGCCAAGCTGTTCAGTATGTATAGTCTGCAACTGCGTGTTTTCCGTTATGCGGGCCTTGTGGATGTCTATATCGGGGTTGTCCTTGTCCTCAAGGCAATAGACCAGGGGCCAGTGCATGATGGCTACGCGGCCCCTGTTTGCCCTGACCTCGGGGGGAGATGCTATAAGTTCACTGACTGTCTCAAGGTGGATTTCCATTTTGTCATGGTTTTTCCATTCCCGCTCTATTTTCTGGAAAGTTCCAGGTCTATGCTCCATGTTTTGAGGGATGCCGTTTATTGAAACCTCTGTGGAGACACATAATTGAGGAATCCTGAAATATAAGTTGAATCTCACAGGCTCTTTTGTCTTAATAGAGAAGGAAACATTCCCTTCCCACGGGAACCCGCTTTCCTGGATCAGGGTTACCTGCCTGCCCTTGATGTCAAAGCGCGCCTTGCTCCCGATATATTGATAGACCCATATGCCGTCATCGGAGATTCCGTAGATGTATTTACCCAGCGACGCGATAAAGCGAGCCAGGTTGGGAGGACAGCAGGCACATGCATACCACTCCTTGCGTTGATCTTTGCCATGAGAGATAAGCGGGTTCTGGTAGAAGTATTTTTTGCCGTCAAGTGATACGCCTGAAAGAATTCCATTGTAAAGAACCAGTTCAAAGGCCTCCGCATATCCTGCTTCTCCTGTGATCTGGAGCATGCGCCAGTTCCAGAGGGCCATGCCTATCGCGGCGCAGGATTCCGTATATGACCGGTTGGGCAACTCATAGTCTCTCCCAAAACCCTCAATGAGGGCAACCGAGCCAACCCCGCCCGTGATATACATCCTGCGCTGGGTAACATTTTTCCAGATGCTCTCAAGGGCATCCATCAGCGCCTGCTCCCCGGTCTCCGCGTAAAGGTCAGCCATGCCCGAATAGAGGTACATTGCCCTGACCGAGTGGCCTACACCCTCCCGCTGATCAACAACCGGCTCTTTGGCCTGGAAGTATGTCCCGGAAAGAAAGCTCTCCAGAATCCTGCCAAGCAGGACGGGATTCCAGGTGCTAACAACCCCGCTTGCCCCGAATGACTTTTTCTCATCGGAGAGAAAGGGTGCTCGCTTCTTTCGCACTATCCCCGCTTCCTTTGCATCCTCATTGAGAGCCTTTATCAGCTTGAGCGGAAAATTCTTTTCCCTCCCACGCTGGTGGATAAAAAAGGATGCGAGCTCAAGGTAAGACCTGTTACCCGTGACCCGATAGAGCCGAATCAGCGCAAGCTCTATCTCCTCATGACCGGGCACACCCTCATTCCTTCCTGGACCAAAGTTGTCAACTATGCAGTCAGCCAGCTTGATGGCAATATCCAGGAGAGTTCTCTTGCCCGTGGCATCATAGTGCGCACAGGCCGCCTCAATAAGGTGCCCCGCGCAGTAAAGCTCGTGGTTCATAAGCAGGTTAGTAAAACGCCTCTCATGGAAGAAGACCGTATAATAGGTATTAAGATACCCGTCCGGCTCTTGTGCCGCGGCGATCAGCCTGATAACCTTGTCAACCCCTGCCTCCAACTCCGGGTCAGGATGAGTTCCCAGGGAATACGAGGCCCCCTCAAGCCATTTGTAAAGATCGGAGTCAGCAAAAAAGAACCCGTGATGCGTGCCCTGCTTCAGGCCCGCGGCCACACGGAAATTATCAAGACAATGTATCTCATTGAATATCTCAAGCTGTGAAGGGATGGTCACCCTCCGGTTTGTCTCCTGCCTCTTAGACCAGAAGGTATCCCTGACTTCCACACTCCCGAGCGCCAAGGATGCTGTTTTGATGCAGGGCGAAGCCAATTGCTTGTCCTCTATCATCTCTGCAAAGCTAGATGATGCAATAAGGACGCCTGCAATAGCCGCAATAATTTCAAGCTTGATCATTGAGCATTCCCCTCTTCTGAAAAGTTAAAATCAAAACATTTATTCAAAAAGGATTAACCTTGCTTATAATCCGCCCAGGAACCGCAAAGAGCATGACCTTGATCCTCCGGATCGGAGGCAGTCTTTTATATTCGTTCAAGCCCCCTGGGATTATGTATGCGGCTTTGCCTGATTCATCCCTCTTGAATGCGATGTAGTTGGGCTCAACAGCACCTTTGTTCATGATCCGATAGAAATACGGGTCAGCCTCGCTTACCTGTAAAAGGGTTTTGGATTCCTTCTTTCCCTTCCAGAGATATACCAGCTTCAGCTCATCCGCGATGACCGCCACCTTGTATGCGCCGATGCCGCTCATGTAGAGCCTTGTGCTGGTCTTGAATTCCCTGTGCTCCGGACCGTAAAGTCCGACAAGGTCCTGCCATACATCCCGATCAGGTGTAATCTTCTGAGAAGGCTTATCCTCTCCATGCAGGATCATCTTCAAAATCCCCCAGCCGATGTCTTTTGGAGCGTATGTCCCGGAATTGCTGAACACATAAACCCCCAATCGGTCGTCTGGACAGAGTAACATATTAGAGGTATGACCCCAGGGGACAGAACCGGAATGGCCCACCACCCTGTGGCCCCAGACATCCTTTGAATGCACACAGAACCCAAGGCCCCAACCGGCCTGGCGCTCGTCCAGGGTGTATTGTGTCTCGAACATCATCGCCAGGGTCGCAGGCTGGAGCACAGAGCCATGCTTATTTTTTCCTCCATTGAGGACTGCTATTACATACTCGCTCATCTCCGGCACATTGGTATAAATCGAGCCAGCAGGTGTGACGGCAACGGGCTTATGCTGGTCCTTTATGTATTTGCCTTCTCTCCATTTATACCCGGTAGAAAGGTCTGCGAGAATCTCATCATTGTGATGATAGCTTGTCTTGTGCATGCCCAGAGGCTCCAGCACATGTTTTTCCTGGTATATGTGAAAGGGTTCGCCCGCAATGTTTTCAAGCGCATATCCGAGGAAAGCAAAGCCGTAGTTGCAGTAAGCCCACTTCAGCCCCGGTTCAATTCGGGTATGCAGGCCTAGTTCGAGAAGCTCCGCAATGGCAGGGTAGTCGTCTCCTTTCATCATCACCCCGAACCCCGGCATGATCGCCTGTTTGTAAGACAGGAACTCTCCACCGCCAGAGGTGTGAGTCAAGAGATGCCGAAAAGTGACAGGATTGCCCTCAGGGTCCGGCGGAAAGATCATGGGCTCGGGAAAATACTGATTTATGTCGTCATCCAGTTTGAACTTTCCCTGCTCCCAGTTTTGCATCAGGCCGATGGCGGTAAAGGTCTTGGAGATAGAGCCGATCCGAAACATGGTGTCCCCGGTAACAGGCCTTCCATCCTCAATGTCCGCATAGCCGAAATACCCGGCATACACCAGCCTGTCTCCCTGCACTATGCCGAGCGCGATCCCGGGAGAGTGCTTTTTTTCCATCTTGAGAATTACATAGCTCTCTATCCTTTGAGACAAACCAGGGGCCAGCCCCTTATTCCTGATGGTCCTCGGAATAGAATCCCCGGCCACAGCCACAGAAAAATAGAGAGCCGAGAGCAGAACAACTACAAACGAGACCAGCCTCTTCATATTCATGCTCTTACCCTTTCTCTTGAATCAAGACCCTTCACAAGAAATATTATGCCTTGAGCTTGTTTTATCCTTTATTTTATTCTTTTACCTTGT
>CAZOMR010000029.1:0-19210 GCA_964580655.1 uncultured bacterium | reverse complement strand
ATTTCACGGATAGTCACCATTTATGTCGCACACCCGTCATCGCGTCATCGCGGTGTGCTGTCCCCACCTCTCCGGCCGCCTGGAGGAATTCCGGGAGCAAAGGGCCGCCAACGGCTAAAACCCCCTTTGATGTCGCAGGCCCGGAGGCTTATCTTGCCTTGCTCCTTGAAAATATATAACATGTAATCCAAGATGTTGGAATCAAACGACAACTCCGCCTTTCCGGATAAGGTTACCGAGGCCTTTGCCTATCTTGAAGCCTTCACCAATTACGAGCGTGAGAGTCGCTATCCTTACGACGGCTGGGCCATGAACCTTGAGCGGGTTCGCGCCCTGCTTGAGGGTCTTTCTGACCCGCTTGCATCGCTCAAGGTCATCCACATCGCAGGCACCAAGGGCAAGGGAAGCACAGCGGCCATGATCGAGAGCATCCTCAGAAAAGCAGGCTACAAGGCCGGGCTGTTCACATCACCGCATCTGATCCGGGTCAACGAGCGGATCAGGGTAAATGGAAGGGAGATAACCGACCTGGAGTTGGCCGGAGAGATTATGCAACTCAAGCCTGTTGCGGAAAAAGTGAATATGCTCGCCTCGCTGGGCAAACTCACCTACTTCGAGATACTCACCGCTCTGGCGCTCTGCTTTTTTGCGAAGGTTAATGTTGATGCGGCCATTCTTGAGGTCGGTCTGGGAGGCCGGTTTGATGCCACCAATGTATGCGATCCTGTCTCTGCTGTGATCACCTCTATCAGCCTGGACCATACCGACATCCTGGGAGCGGACCTTGCTGGCATAGCCGGGGAAAAGGCCATGATCATCAAGCCGGGAAGGCCCGCGGTAATCGCACCGCAGACGAGTGAGGTCAAAAAGGTTATAGAGGCCCGGGATCGGGAAGTAGGGGCCGAGCTCGTGTGGGTGGATGATTCGTATGCTTATAAGAAGCGGTTCATGGATGATGAACATCTTTGCTTCGAGATGGATGGCAGGCGACATCTGAAAGAGGTATCAACACCTCTGCTGGGGAACCAGCAGATGATCAATGCCGCGACTGCTGTAACGGTGTGCGATGTTCTTGAAAAAAAGGGCTTTCAAATCCCGGATGCGGCAATAATAGATGGCCTGATCGGGGTTAATCTGCCAGCCCGGTTCCAGATCGTGCGCAGAAGGCCTGTCATCATACTCGACGGCGCACACAACCGGGATTCTGCCCGGCATCTGGCAGGCACCATGCGCGAGCTTTTTCCCGAATCAAGGATCACCGCGGTCATAGGCCTTGCAAGGGACAAGGATGTGGAAGGATTCCTCGATGAAATCAGCCCCTTATGCCTACGGATGATCTTCACCCGCTCAAGGACAATGAAGGCCGCTCCTGAAAAGCGGCTCCTTGATGCCCTCCCGGAATTCTCCGGCGAGGTGCTCATGATCGAAAGCGTGGACAGGGCGGTTCAAGAGGCTTTAGACCAGGCCGGCCCGGAGGATGTCGTGCTTATCACAGGGTCCTTTTATGTGGTGGGAGAGGCTATCGAGGCATTACCCTATGAGAGCTGAAGATACCATAGCCGCGGTTGCCACTCCACCGGGCCGAGGGGGCATAGGGATCATCCGGGTATCCGGTCCGGATGCGATCAGGATAGCGGGAGAGGTGTTTCAGGGGGAGCGCGATCCTGAGGGAGCGCCTGGCTACAGCGTGCTTTACGGCTGGGCTGTGGAGGGCGAGGAAAAGCTTGACGAGGTTCTCTGCATGGTCATGCGCGCTCCAAAGAGCTACACGCGGGAGGATGTGGTGGAGTTCCACTGTCATGGCGGGCCGGTGCCCTTGCGGAGGGTGCTTGAGGCGGTCTTGCGCAGGGGTGCGAGGCTTGCTGAGCCCGGTGAGTTCACCAGAAGGGCATTCCTCCATGGCCGGATAGACCTGTCCGAGGCAGAGGCCGTGGCGGACCTGATCCAGAGCATGACCGAGGCCTCGGCCAGGGCCGCTCTGAGCCAGCTTTCCGGCAGGCTTGCGGATGATGTGCGCCAGTCCCGTGCGGACCTATTGCGAGTGCTTTCGGACCTGGAGGCCGGGATAGACTTTCCGGAAGAGGACATTGAATTCATCACGCGCAAGGAGCTTAAAGATAAGCTTGAGGGGCACGCAGACCTGCTTGGCAGAATGATAGAGGATGGAAAGCGCGGAATGGTGATTAGAGAGGGGATCGGCGTGGTGATAGCGGGTCGTCCGAATGTGGGCAAGTCCACGCTGATGAATGCGCTTCTTAAGGATGATCGGGTGATCGTGACGGCTCATCCGGGAACCACCCGGGACATTGTGGAAGAAGCGCTTGACCTTGATGGCCTGACTGTGCGTCTTTCGGACACAGCCGGGGTTCGTGAGTCCCGCGGACCTGAAGGAATCGAGAATGAGGTGGAGCGGGAGGGCGTGAGCCGGAGCTTGCAGGCGCTCAAGAGCGCGGACATGGTTCTCGTGGTGCTTGATTCCTCTGAACCTCTCACCGAAGAGGATCGAGCGCTCCTGGATAGAGTCTCGGACCGGGCTCGCCTTATTTTGCTCAACAAGTCAGACCTTGCTCAAAGTCTTGAGGAAAAAAGCCTGGCCGAGCTTTTGCCAGGGTCCCGGATTCTTCATATCTCTGCCCTGACCGGGCAGGGTCTGGATCGGGTTAAGAGTGCTATCCTGGAGATGGTATGGAAGGAAGAGGCTTTCAGCTCGGAGCCGCCGCTTGTCACCAATCTCCGGCACCTTGATGCGCTTGAGCGAGCGAGGGCATCATTGAGCCAGGCGCTGAGTGCACTGGAAGAGAGCCTTTCCGAGGAATTCATTTCAGCGGACCTGCGTGCGGCTTGCCAGGCTCTCGGAGAGATCACGGGCGAGAGCATAACCGAGGACATGCTCGATCTTATCTTCTCAAGGTTCTGCATTGGCAAATAAACCCGGACAATGTAGAAACCGTAGGGGCAGGGCTTGCCCTGCCCTTTTTGGGCGCCGCAAGCAGCGCCCCTACTAAGAGCGGGATCAGGTTCACACAGAGCGGAGCGCCCTTGCGGGATCGAGCTTGCTGGCCCTGCGTGCCGGCCAGAGGGTTGCCAGGCCTGTGAGGATGATGCCGAAGATAAATGCGATTGGCACGGACCACCAATAAAACACAGGGCGCAGTGTACTGCCAATGGGCATAGGCACTCCTTTGGCCGCTTCTCCGACGGGAATGCCTGTTTGCTCGAGCACATAGGAAAGGACTCCCCCGAGGATTGCTCCGATTATGCTTGAGACAACAGCAATAGTGCCGGCCTCCAGAAGCACCGAGAGCATGACTTCCCTGGCCTTCATTCCGAGGGCCATGAGCATGCCTATCTCGCGGGTCCTCTCCATCACGGCCATCATCATGGTGTTCACGATAGTGCTGGCCGCTATGAAGAAGAGAATTAACAAGATGACCATCATTGAGATTTTAGCAAACTGGAACATCTCGTAAAGGAATCCCTGGGCCTGCCATGGCAGGATTTCTATCTTGTTTGTGTCCGTGATCTTTCCGAGTGCTTTCTCAAGAGGCGCGACAAATTCAGGGGCAAGGTCCTTGTCATTAATCTTGATCACTATCTCCGATGCCATTCCTTCCATGTCCAGGAGATAACGGGCGTCCTTTAGAGTAAGGTAGAAGACTTTTTTATCCAGGTATTCGAACCCATACTGGAATATGCCGGCCACCTTGAGATTTATGCCGAATATTTCCGGGGAGATCACCGAGAGCTGGTCTCCTATCTTGAGGCCGAAGCTTTCTGCAAGGCCTGATCCGATAAGAATTTCGCCGTCAGGTCTGGTAAAATAATTTCCCAGCGCAATGTGTTCATCAAGGTTCAGGATATCTTGCTCGGCATCAGGGTCAATTCCATAGCCTATGGCGAATTCATTGTTTTCTTTGAAGTCCAGCATTCCGAAGAAGCGCAGTCTCTCGGATACCGAGGACACCCCGTTGATCCGGCGAGCGGCCTGGGCCAGGGCAGGAGAGTCGGCCAGACAGAGATCAAGAGGGAGCAGGATTTCCTTGTCAGGGTAGCCCTTGTGATATACCTTGAGATGCCCGGCCTCGGTGCTGATAAAACTCTCGAACAATTGATCTAACATTCCAAAGAGGTAGCACTGGCCGAAAGTGAGGATAAATACCACTATGCCGATGGCTGTGCCGGTGAGGAATGTGCGCCGCGGGTTGCGCATTATATTGCGGACTGACATTTTAAATAATGAGATCATATTCTTCTCAAAGTTCAGAGTTCAGAGAGTTTTCATGCCTCTATTCTTATTGCCTTGTAAATGCTTGATCAAACCGGTCAGCATTTTGGATATTTCATTTGCCTTCTTTAACGCCCCTTTAAGTGCCTTTTCATTTTTTATTCTGTTGGCTTAAAATGATGTTTTACTTACTCCTCTATTCTTTTTCTTTTTTTCTTCCACCCCATTAATAGAGTTATAACCTATTTGCTGAAATAATTTAGTATAAGCCTCCTCAGCCAAATTTCTTTCTTCTCTTTGGGCTTTATAAACATCCCTGCGATATAACCTTAAAGTTTGATCAGAATAGGTTTCTAGTTCACTAGAAAGATAATTCTTAAAAGAAACAGATTCATTTTTGAAAGTACGGGGATATCGCCCTGATAGATCTCTCATCCAATCAGCCTCAGTCTCAACGATTTCGTTAATAATTTTGATAATATCTGGATTGGTTTTAAGGGGAGGAATAAGATTATCCATCCTGGCATACTTTTCTGTCAGAAGATTTTTGCCCTCAGCTTTGGCCTGTTGCAGGTCTTTAAAATAAGATTCTAGTGTTTCTATAGATAGAACAGAATGAGTCATTCGCCGCATTACTCTGAAGGTTTCCGGGTGGTCCTTGCATGAAGATGGCTCAGCAGTTTTAATCAGTTCAAACATCTCAAGTTCAGCTTCAATTATTTTATCTAATAGCTTTTCCAATTGCATTTCTTTCCCTTTCCTTAATAACTACACCTGATAGCAAATCTGAGGAAGTTCTATTTCAGAATTTTCTGGATATTCTTCTCTGATACATCTAAGGATGTGATTAGCGAATGCTACGGTCATTTCAGCTAAGTCCTCTCCTGGAATTATATTGTTTAGAATTTTATTGCCGTAATATAGAGCCTGGAGGGTGCTTCCTTCTTCCTCGTAGTCTCTATATATAAGATAAATTTCAACTCCTGGAAAGAACTCCTTTTGGATTATCAATCCTTTCTCTCCTTGCATAGGCTCTACTGTACCATCCAAACACTCCGCTAATCCATAAGTATCTTTTATATATTTCATTGCCTCTTTTCTTTTTTTTATCTCGTTTTGTACAAATGTATCATGAGGGATGGATGGACTTCCCCCTGTTTTAATTTCCTTTAAACTAACCAGCTTTTCCAGTTGCATGTCTTTCTTTCTCCTTTAGTATAAAGCAGAATTGATTTCATAAGATGGAAATCTTTTAGAAAAACCAGGGAGAGTAGGACTTATAATTCCTCCGCCTTTCAATTCTGCTATTATTTTATTTAAATCAAACTCTATATTCAAATCGGAGCAGGCATTCTTTATAGTTTCCGATGTTATCTTCTTGTATTCTGCCATTTTCTTTAGTTTTTCCACAAGTCTAGCTATATCCTCCGTTCTTGCTTCACCAATCTCTTTTAGATATTCTTGAATAGCATAGGTAGTATTCCACCTCCCCTGCTTATTTGCCTCTTGTATAAGATATTGAATTACATTAGGCATTTCGAATAATGCTTCATCCTCAAATGTTAGCAATCTATCATTCCACTGTGAACTCATTGAAGTTCTTACCGGAATAATAAGCCTCTCCATGTATGTAAATATAAGAAGTTCTTCTTTTATTTCTTGTGGCATATTAATTTCTTTATAATATATCCTGCCTCTTTCTGAAAATTCCAATAACAGTCTAGCTAAATAATGGGTTTCTTCTTCAGGATACCTCTTTCTAAGTACTTCTTCTATCCCATTTGGCATCTTATCAGCACCTCCCGGTATTTTGAATTTAAATATTGATAATCTTATTATTTTCCCTCAGGAAATGCGGGCAATTTCGGTTAATATGCCATTTGGCGAACTTTGTGGAGCGTTAAAAATTATCTTTTCATATTTTGGTATTAACACAATTCATCCTCATATTTTTCATTTCAGCTCCTCTCTAAAGTAATTTATTAATTCCTCCATCCAATCAGCCCATTTTACATTAGGAGGGGCATCATAAGAAGGATGGTGAAACTTTATATCAATTATTGGGCTTCCATCAAGAGCATCTAAGCCCTTTACTTTTAATACATTACCTTTTCGTTCTAAAAGTTGTGCTGTTGTTGCGCAAATAGGGTTAGGCCGAACTGGAGAGCGAGTGGCAAATACCCCAACTAAGGGATACTCTTTTTTGCCTGCTGGATGAACCCTGGTAATATTCCGTCCTTCATCATTTATACGATGTGCCCAATATAATACCATAATATGTGAAAAATCTTCTATTCCATCCAGGCAATCTTTATATTCTTCATTAATAATAAGCTTAGATATGCCCTCTTTATTCGTTTTTGTTCTAGTTAATGTTTCATGGTTAAGTTTTAGGTCTTGATCTTGAAGGGTTAAAGAAGCTCTTTTATAATAACTTCTCACTACTCCAATAGGTTTAATTAAATAATTTTGCATTTTCTTTATCTTTCTATTTGATTTTTTGAATAAGCCATTTATCTTTCTCTTCTTATTTTTCCATTATCCCTTTAATAGATAATGTTCCCCTGGTTTATCCCCTGCATTTGCCGTTGTACTGTTCCAGACTTTCAAATCTTCAAACCTGCTAACAGCCATTGCTTGCACCAAGTCACTATCTTCGATCTTTTCGCACTTTGAAATTCTCTCTATACATGTCTTAATGCTTCCGTTGGCTCCAGCTTAGCCGCACGCTGGGCCGGGTAATAGCTGGCGATAACCGAGATGGCGATTCCGAAGATCAAGGCGCCTATGACAAGGCCCGGTGTGAGATCGGTGTACCATAGGCCCCTGATAGGATACCCCACATCCACATCGCCCCAGATGGCCGAGATGTTTATCCCGTAAACTTCTCCGAGATAGGTGAGTATGCTCCCGAGGAGCACCCCTATGCCTGATCCCATAGCCCCGAGGATGCCGCCCTCCACGAGAAACAATCTCCGGATTTCTCCGGCCTTCATTCCCATGGCGGCCATCATTCCGATCTCATTTGTCCGCTCAAAGCTGGCCATAAGCATTGTGTTGACTATCCCGACCGCGGTGATGATCACGAAGATTGCGAGAAAGACCGCGGTCCCGATTCTCTTCATACGATGCAGGGCGAGAAAACTCTCGGCCAGGTCAATCCAGGTATTGACTTCAAATTCTCCAGGGGCAAGCCTTGAATTTATTTCATCCTCTACCCGCGCCAGGTAGCGAAGCGAGCTTAGCCGAAGAGTGATGTCCGTGACCATGTTTGGCATGAGCATGGACTCCTGGGTCACGCTCAAAGGCAGGAAGACATTCAGCCCGTCAATCTTGGGATTGCCGGTAGATATGATGCCCTTTACCTCAAAATCCAGGGCCTGGATCGGGCTGATTTCACCGGGCTCTGGCCTTGTCCGGGCCTGCAGAGTGATCCAGTCTTCTGGCTTGAGTTGAAAAATATTGGCCAGCTTTTCACCCACAAGCACACCGTTTTCCCCGGGTTTTAGAAATCTTCCTTCAATGATGGTCTCGGCCAGGCCGAAGACCTTGCCGTCGTTTAAAATGTCAATGCCCGTGGCGATAGCGGGCATGCTTTCTCCGCGACAGATGATCAAGGCTGGAAACATTATCCGGCCTGTTGCGGCCTGAACCTCAGGCAACTTCAAAAGCTCCGCTATGACCTCGCCCGGATCAGCAATGCTCTTTTCCAGGTCATACCCGGCATCCTCATCAGCGAAGCCTATCCGATATATCTTCATGTGCCCGGTATCGTAATTGATGATGTTGAGCTCGGACTGCTTGCCCATGCCGTTTATCATCCCCTGGGTTACCACCAGCGAGAACAGACCGAGCGCAATCGCGGCAAGGGTGATGATAGACCGGCGCCTGTTTCTGAAAACATTGCGGAAGGCTAGCCTTAAAAGCCCAGCCATTATTGCCTCCTTTGATCCTCGGCTATCATGCCGTCGCGAAGGATGATCAGGCGCTGGGCGTAATCCATCACCATCTTGTCATGCGTGGAGAATACAAAAGAGGTTCCCTGTTTCTCGTTGATGTCCTTCATAAGCTGGAGTATTGTCTCGCCGGTCTTTGAGTCCAGGTTAGCCGTGGGCTCATCCGCAAGGACCATCTTCGGCCTTTTTACCAATGCCCTGGCTATGGCCACGCGCTGTTGCTGGCCCCCGGAAAGCTCCGGGGGGCGGCGGTGCATCATATCCTGCAGACCCACGGTTTTGAGCAGACCCTCGACACGGGCCTTGCGGTCTTGCGCGGAGACATGGCCGAGCAGGGTCAGGGGAAACTCCACATTTTCGAGAGCCGTCAATACCGGCACGAGGTTGAAGCTCTGGAAGATGAAGCCGATCTCATGGCGCCGGATTTCCGCGCGGGTATCCGGCTTCAAGGACGCGGTGTCGGTTCCATTGAGAAAAACCCTGCCCCTCGTGGGCACATCCAGACATCCGAGCAGGTTGAGTAAGGTGGTCTTTCCGGAACCCGATGGCCCGGCTATGGAAAGAAATTCCCCCTGTTTGATCTCCAGGTTGACATCCTTCAGCGCCGGAACCGTTAGCTTTCCGGTCTGATACTCCTTGCTCACATCCTCAAGGCGAGCGATGGTCATCTTCTCTCCTCCATATCCTGCAGGGTCTATTATCTTCCACGCTCCAGCCAGCGTCTTGTGAAGACCAGGTCCTCTGACATGTCCAGCCCGAACCGTATGTCCCTGAGCACAACCTCAGTGGAGGTCTCTTTCCTGAGCAGGTCCCGCATTACTATCCTGGTGGGGATATTCCTTCCATCTATCTCCTTGATCTCTCCGAGTTCCACTTCCTTTATCACCTTGCCGGAAAGGGCCATCAAGTCCTCCCTGAGCGGGATCATCCATTCCTTGTCCACCCATATCCTCTGATGCGGATAGCTGACACCCTGCTTCTTGCTCGAAAGCCTGAGCACATAGCATGCCCTGCCATTTACCTGGTCCTCGCGCTCCAGCTCTGCTGAGAACATGTCCTCCAAAGACTCATTCCGGACCGAGTCCTCATAAGAGAAGTCACTGCCCATCATGCTCTGCCTGAGCATGTGGCCGGATATCTTCATCACCTTTTCCACGGAGGGCATGTATATCCAGAGGTTGTCTTCAAGTTTTAGAAACCGTGTGCCTTTCTCGCGCGCCGGGGCTGTAAATTCTATGGCCGCCTTGTCCAGGCCCTCGGAATGGATGGTCATCTCCATCACCTTGGCCTTTCGGTTCGGCCTGTTGATGGTCATTGTCGCGGTTGCGGTTCTCTTTTCGTAAAGCATGTTGGAATCAATCTGCTTTAGTATCTCCATTCCTGTGACCGCGGGAAGAAAAGTTGGCGCAGACACGATCACCATTGTAAAGATCAAAAGCGAGGTTCTTTTCATCAGTAGCAGAGGTAGGGGCGACCGGCTGGTCGCTCCTACGGCCTTATAACCATAACCAATCATTTAGCACACCCCTCATCAGTAGCTCCATCTCAGCCATATATAATAGACGCTTTCAGGCAATTCCGGCAAGTATTCCGAGAGCGCGGTCTGCAGAAGCGGGTCATCCGTCAGTTCTTCCGGTTTATCTCCGGGTCGAAACTCCCCGGGTTCCGGGCCGAGAGGGATATTGGCCCCGATGTTGAGCTGGAGGTCATGAGGGAGGGTCATGTTAAGGTAAGGGGTGATGATCCAGGTGCTGTCGTCCAGGTTTGAGATACCGAGCAAGGCCATGGATACCTCTTCATCCCAGGCCAGCGAGGCCATGATTGAGGCATAGTCCTCGGCCAGGCCGAACCTGGTATTGGCAAGGACCGCCATCCAGTCGTAATCCTCTCTCAGCTTCTCGCCGCTTCCGTCATGGTAATACTGTGCTTGTAGGATCAGCCCGCCTTTTACCGGGAATGAATAATCCACACCGACCACGGCCTCCAGGTGCTCATCCAGGTCTTTGTCCTTTGGCGCGAACCATGCGGCCTCAAGCCAGTAACCTATCTTGAACTGGCCCTTGATGTCCAGTCCCCAGACCAGCCGGTCGGATACCGTGTCATCCATGAAGACCGCGGCCAGGTCGGATTCCTTCCATGTGGTGCCGAGCTTCAACCCGTAGCGGTTGTCAACCCCGCTTGTATCACCTGTTGCCACGACCGCGGTCAAGTGCGAGTTCCCGGACAGGGGAACATAGAATTTGGCCGCATTGATGCCCTTTCGCTCGGCCCAGTAGTCAGTAAGGAACACCTCGCGGAACAGGTCAGTAGGATTCCAGATCAGGGCAGAGCCCCAGTTCACCGCCTGCCGGCCAATGCGCAGGTCAAAGCTCTCAAAAAAGGAATCAAGGTAGAGCCTCTCAATGGTGAGGTAATCATCCATCTCCTCTATCTCGGGATGGTTGCGGCCCTGCTGGAAGTATAGTTGAGCCGTGACGGTGAGGCTGGTGTGAGGAACAGGTTCCAGGTCATCGGTGAAGGTAGGCCGGACCCTCTCCAGGATGATGTAATTCATCTTGTCCCCGGCCGAGACCCCGGCAAGGCCGAAGCCGCGGGCTTCGGCGTAGCCAAGCAATTCAGCCCGGCCAGCCCCTGCAGAAAGGACAATCAGAACGCAGATGCAAAAGGGATGAAGCTTCATTTCTGAAAGTATATTTTTTGCTTTTACTCCGGTCAATACCCGCTTAGCCTTTTAACATTAAAACTTTGCGTCCTTTTCCGCCCGAGTTCAGATTCTCCTTATTCGCACGAGGGCCGGATTTATAACTGAAAAGCACTCTTTAAGCTCATCGCCATGATTATTGATGGCATCTGAAACAATCTCAACTTTCAGAAGCTCCGGAAACCGGATAGACAACATCGGCCCTCAGGGGTTTTGCGGCAAAGGCGATGGCCCCATGAATCGCTTCGCGTGTAAGCCCGGGGTGCTCATCCAGAATCTGCTCCTCGGTCTCGCCCGCGCCAAGCTTCTCAAGGATCAGCTCCATCGTGATCCGGGTGCCCTTTATCACAGGCTTGCCCATCATTATCTTCGTATCTACAACTATCAAGCCTTCATTCATTTTTCTTCTCATCTATATATATATTCTAGTATTGCCGTCCTGAAAATTCAAGCAAAGCTGATAAAGCTATTAAGCTAATACCAGGTATTAGCTTAATTCATTCTATCCTGTCAAAGCCATGCGGCTTGATGGGTTTGACTTTTCGCATACAAGCCCTGATAATGAAATGCAATGTCATATAGAACGCTATACGAGCCGAGCTTTTCCGAATACAGGCGGCTTTCCGGGAAGGGCAACCTGATTCCGGTTTACGGCGAGATACTCGGGGACCTTGAGACCCCTGTGAGTGCTTTCCTGCGTTTTTCCGATCGGGAATATGCCTTTCTGTTTGAGAGCGTGGAGGGCGGGGAGAAGTGGGCTCGGTACTCCTTTCTCGGGTCAAACCCTCAAGTGATCTTTCGCAGTAAGGGGACTCATGCCGAGATCATCCGGGGGACCAGGGCCGAGACTATTACAGGGTTCAAGGATGCGCTTGAGCCGCTCAAGGGTTTGCTTTCCGAGTATAAGCCTGTTGAGGTTCCGGGCCTGCCGCGTTTTTCCGGCGGCGCTGTAGGGTATCTTGCCTACGACATGGTCAGGTATTTTGAGAAAATTCCAGACAACACGGTGGACGAGCTACACTCCTGGGACTCGCACTTTTTCATTACCGACACCATAATCATCTTTGACAATGTCCGGCATACCATCAAGGTGGTTGTGAACACTCACCTTACTGATCAGCGCAGGGCAAAGGCGGTCTATGACGAGGCGATCCAGCGGATAGACCGGATCATCAAGGACCTTCGCGCGCCGGTATCCGTGAGTCCTGCAGGGTTTGATCAGGGCGAATTGAGGTTCAAGAGCAATTTCAGTCCGGCCGAATACAGGAAAGTGGTAAAGCGTTGCAAGGAACATATCCGGCGGGGGGACATTATCCAGGTGGTTCCTTCCCAGCGATACCGGGCGCCTGCGAGGGTGGACACTTTTGAGCTTTATCGGGCGTTGCGGCACATCAATCCATCTCCGTACCTGTTTTTCCTGCGTCTTGGCAGTGAGACCCTTGTAGGGTCTTCGCCGGAGGTTCTGATCCGTGTGGAGGGCCGGCGCGCGGAGCTGAGGCCCATTGCCGGCACCCGTCCACGAAGCAAAACGCCATCGGAGGATACGGCGCTTGAGCGTGAGCTTTTGCATGATCCCAAGGAGCTTGCAGAGCATATCATGCTGGTGGACCTGGGCCGCAATGACCTGGGCAGGGTGTGCAAGACCGGGACAGTGGAGGTGAGCGAGTTTGGAATGGTCGAGCGCTACAGCCATGTAATGCATATTGTGTCCAATGTCCGGGGCGAGCTTGCGAGGAACAGGGACTGTTACGATGTCTTCCGCGCGGCCTTTCCTGCGGGGACTCTTACTGGTGCGCCCAAGATACGGGCCATGGAGATCATTGAGGATGTAGAGCCGGTGCGGCGCGGCTTTTACGGCGGGGCAGTAGGGTATTTCAGTTTCTCCGGCAACATGGACATGTGCATAGCTATCCGGACCATGCTGATCAAGGACGGGATGATAACCATCCAGGCCGGGGGAGGCGTGGTAGCGGACTCTGACCCGGGGCGAGAATACCAGGAGACGGTGAACAAGGCGCAGGCACTGATCAAGGCGGTGGAGATGGCCAGGGCCGGGCTTAAAATAGGAGATGGGTGAAGGCATGTTGCTAATGATTGACAACTACGACTCCTTCACCTACAACCTGGTACAGTACCTGGGCGAGCTGGGGGCCAAGGTGCAGACCTTCCGGAACGACAAGATCACGATCAAACAGATCGAGAGACTCAAGCCGGAATGGATAGTTATATCGCCCGGTCCGGGCACGCCGGATAATGCGGGCATCTCCGTGGATGTGGTGGGGCATTTCACAGGCCGGGTGCCGATCCTTGGAGTGTGCCTCGGTCACCAGGCCATTGCCGCGGCGTTTGGAGGAAAGATTGTTCAAGCAAGGAGGCTCATGCACGGCAAGACCTCGCTCATTCACCATGACGGGAAAAACATCTATTCCGGCCTTCCTGATCCTTTTGAGGCCACGCGTTATCACTCCCTGGTTGTGGAGAGAAAAAGCCTGCCGGAATGCCTTGAAATAACTGCCCGGACAGACAGGGATGAGCTTATGGGACTCCGGCATAAAGAATACCCGGTGGAGGGCATCCAGTTTCATCCTGAATCCATTCTCACCCCGGTCGGTAAAGACCTGCTGAAGAATTTTCTCTCACTCCAGGATCAGAAGGTCACCTCAACTCCTCCATAGATTTCCCTCCCGATATATGGCCCCCACATGAAGGCCGCATCATCAGGCCGCTTGTCATCCTGGACATAGTCAAAAAGATTCTTCCCGCCTGCAAAAAGTTTGAGCCCTGCTCCGGGAAACTCCCTGGAGATTTTGGTGCCCAACACCCAGAAGGCAGGTGTATGATAGATTTCTGATCCCTCCAGTTCCACATCCTCTTCCTCGCAGTAATCAATATACATTGCGCCTTTATAGTCTCCGTTAAGCGACATGTTCCACTTGCCGGGGCTAAAGTTCAAGGTGACGCCTCCGGTGTATTCCGGGACACGGGGGATGTATATGCTTTCATCAGCATACTTATCTCCATGCTCAGGATGATCCACCCAGTCGTCCCTCTCGTCCTCATACTGCGCATCCGTATAGGTGGCAAAGAGATCAACAAAGAGGTCCTCAAACAGAACAACCCTTGAGGATAGCTCCACGCCCTGGGTATAGGCGTCCCCGATGTTTTTCCATTCGTAGGTGTAATTGAGTTTCTCCGCCTTGTCCCCTGCATCGGTGAACCCTATCTTGTCCTTCAGATTGGTCCGGAAGATGCTTGCGCCGAGCCAGACCTTCGGGGTGGCATAATCCGCGGAAAGGGAATAGCTCTCGGACCTCTCCGGGTCCAGGTCTCCGGGCTTGTAAACCCGGGGAGACCCACTGCAAAGATGCAAGTCCTCGCTGAAGCCGTAAGGAACACGGAACCCGGTGCCCCAGCTTGCTCTGAATGTGAGTTTCGGAACAGGCCGATACATCAAAGCGACCCTGGGATTATAGGCCTCTTCCTCATATTCCACCGGCTCAAACTCCTTCACGCTAATGTCCCCGCTTCCTGCAAACTCATCCTTTGATTTATGACGGTCATACCTTGCGCCTACGACCATCTCCAGCTTATCCCTGACGATGGAAAACTCATCCTGGATATAGACCCCGTATTCATCAGCCCACTTTTCACTTTCGGAAAGATAGGCCTTGCCATATTCAGGATCAGCGGTGTCACCCCCGATCACATACTTTCCCTCTTCATCCAGCTCATTCCTGCTGTATATGCCGCCGATCAGAACCCGGTGTCTATCCCCGATGGGATAAGCATAGTTGGCATCCGCAACATAGAGAACCTCATCCGCAATGTAAGGTCTCATCTCATCCTCCGGCGGGACATCGCCGTCGTGGGTATCCTCGTAATCCCCGAGGAACGAGTCATTGGTGGCATTGCGATGGTGAGTGGCATAAGCCAGGTTAAGAGAGAGTTCACCTCCCGCGCTGAAGGCTCTATTGTATCCCATTCCCACTTCATACCTTGTTGTGGTAATATTTTCCGCGGACTTTGCAAAAGGATTATCAAAGGTATCCAGTTCCCCTCCAGCCCGGTTTTCATTCAGCGCCCTTCCGGTAAAGGTCAACCGGTCATCCCCCAGGATGTCATGCCAGCCGAGCCTGGCAGAAAGCGCCACATTGTCACTCCTGACACGGTCGGTCCGCCCGTCATCATCCTCATCAACCGCATCGCCAGAGTGCTTTTGCGCCGTGATCATGGCATCCATGTTCTTGATTCTGGCGGAGGCCCCGATATTGTAGCGGGCTGTGTTATAAGAGCCGTATTGCAATCCCACATTCACCAGGGGCTTTATCCCCGGCTTTTTCGTGATGATGTTGATCACTCCCGCGATGGCGCTGGAGCCGTATAACGCGGAACTCGCACCCTTGATCACCTCTATCCTCTCTATGTTTCCCGCGGGAATCTGGTCCAGGCCATACACTCCGGCCAGGCCCGAATAGACAGGCTGGCCGTCAATCAGCACCTGGAGGTGGCCCGATTCCAGCCCCTGCATCCTCACAATTGAAAAGTTGCAATAACTGCACTGCTGTTCCACCCTGATCCCCGGAATGCCCTCCAGGGCCTCGTAAAGATCAGCCGCTCCCTTGGCCTCAATCTCCTCACTCGTGATAACCTCGGTCCGAACCGGAACATCCTTCAGCTTCCGCTCCGTCCGCGTGCCGGTAACCACGATCTCCTCGGCCTCGAAGACCATCTCCTCTTCCTCGGTCGCCTCAACCTCCGGCTCTTCCAATTCCTGGGCCAGGGAAAGAGAAGGTATCAATGCGGTCATGCTGAAAATAAGCCCCGTCATCAAAACTGTGTTCCAAAAAGTTTTAAGTAAATTCATTTTTCTTTCCTCCATTAATTTTGATTTTTTCTCCGAAATTTTCTATCATCAAATTGCCGGTTAAGCGCTCGTATCCTCCAAGGCCTGGTGAGAGTGAGTGTCTTTTCCGGCGGAAGCGGTCGGGATGCCCGGTCGCTTCTTTTTTCGCTTTGCCAGCAAGGCTGGCCTCTTGACCTGGATAATCTTGCACCGCCTACATTACAGAGATTTTCACGCATCTTCATTCCTCTCTAAACTCACTCCAGCACGAACCGGATCGGAATAATAAGCCTGCACGCCACAGGATTGCCCTTGTAGATCGCGGGCTTGAATTTTGCCTGCCTGAGTGCGGCCATCGCGGACTCATCCAGGCCATACCCGATCTTTCTAACCACGCGCACCTCCCGGACCCGACCCCTGCTGTCCACGATAACCTCCAGTTTGACCAACCCTTCCACACCCGCGGCACGGGCTTCCTCCGTGTATCTCGGACTCACCATCCGGATAATTTTCGGGGGCCTGGCCACATCCCCCAGGCCGTAGAGAGGCTCTGTCATCAGCGAGGTCCCCACCGGCACCGCAATGCCTCCCCCGCCATTGACCACAGCACTCTCGTCAACCCCGAATGTCTCCGCCACTTCCATCGGCTCTTCTTCAACTGGCTCTTCCGAGGCTGGCTCCTCAGGCTCCGGCTCTTCTTCCTTAACCGCCTGTGGCGGCGGCTTCGGCTTTTTGGGAATCTTGACCCTCTGCTCCGTGATTTCAACCAGCAGGCGCTCCCTGTTCTCCAGGCTTTTCCCTGCTGTCGCGGACAAAAACTGACAAAGCAACACCGCGCTGGCCAGGACTAAAGCCATAGCCAGGTGCACACCGGAATGCTGGCGCTTGGCCCGCTCATACCTTTCGGCATCCTCCGGCCAGGTGGATGGGCAGACGGCCCGGTCTTCCCTGCGCCGTCTCTGAGAGCATGTCCTCCAGTCCATGGCTCACTCCGCTCTCTGGACATTGAGTGCGAAGTTCCTGACCCCGCATCCCCTGACCAGGTCAATCATCCAGATGACATGCTCATACAAGACCGACTTGTCCGCGGCCACAATAGCATTCAGCTCCGGGTTCTTGCTCACCGCTTCCCGCAGGGTTTTCTCCGCCTTTTCCGGCGTTGTCTCATGGCCGTTGATAAAGAGCTTCCCTTCTTCGTTCATGACCAGGGCAAAGGCCTGGGTGGGAGGGTCATCCACATTCGCGGCACGGGGAAGTTTGACCGGGATGGTGGGCATGAGCATGAAAGTGGTTGCGACCATGAAGATGATGAGCAATACAAGCATGACGTCCACCATCGGCGTGATGTTGATGTTGGAGATGATTTCATCATCTTGATTATTTGCTCTAGCCATTATCCGCCTCCTTACCAGACCCCCTCTTGCTGGAAGAATTTGCGGGATTGAATACCAGGTCCAACTGCTTTGAGAGAAACAGCTTGCACAGTGATTCAGTATTGCTGATCACGGTCCTGGTTCGGGCCTTGAAGGCATTGAAGATGATCACCGCGGGGATCGCAACCAGGAGCCCTATTGCAGTGGCCACCAGGGCCTCGGAGATTCCAGCCATGACCACACTCGGCCCGGCCTGCTCTGCAATGGACAGATCGTGAAACGCCTTGATGATCCCGAGCACTGTGCCGAAAAGCCCGATGAATGGCGCATTCGCACCAACCGTGCCCAGGTAGTTAAGCCCCCGCTCCAGATTATGCCGCTCCTCTATCAGGCGCGCCTCTATCAACTCCTGCACTGCTTCCGGAGCCAACTGTCTCTTGTGAAGGGCCTCGGCCAGTACCTGGGCCGGAATAGTTTTCTCCTGCTTGAAATGCTGACACGCATCCTGCATCCTTCCCTCGGAAAGAAACCGGACCAGGCTGGCCCTGGTCTCTTCCACCTTTCCGCCAAACCGGTCGAAGTAGACCGCGCGCTCCACAAGCAGGCCGATAACACCCAGGCCCAGCGCAAAGAGCAACCAGAGCACCCATTCCACGCCGAACTCCATATAGCTCATCAGCCTGGGAACAAGGGTATGGTTGACTCCTCCGACCGCTTCCTTCTCCTCTTTCTCTTTTCGGGAATCAGAATCCCGCGATGTCCCGGTCAGGGCAACAGTTGAACCGGGGACCGGGTCCGAAGTATCTGGAGGAGTCGCGGCTGATTCAAGAAGCCCTGCTCCGGCAATTGCTCCTGCGCTGTCCCCGCTCTTCAAACCTTTCTCCAATGGTGTCTGCGCCGGACTGATGCCACTCGCCAACAGACAAGCCGCGGCCATGCTCATCCCCAAGATAAAATTCCTGTCCATGGTTTTCCTCTCTTCTTGCAAGCCGGGTGCATACCCGCACCCTCTGCAAGAGCTGAGCTAAAAAAGTTTTTACAGAGAACTATACGGAGAGGGCTTGAAAAGGCGGGGCGCGAATGGAATTGCCGATGGAATTGAGATAGATTTTTTTCTCAAACAGGTTAAATCCAATTATATTGAAAAGCTGAGGTGCGATGGATGGAACAATTTGAACATCAACTATAACACCGAGGGCATGAACCGCCTGGCAGATAGCGCAATGAGGGTCCGGAGCCAGACCATGGTCCGGCTCGTCAACGGCCCTTCCCACCCAGACCGAGATCTGAGCCAGGATAACAGCCAGAATCAAAGCCTTAAAGATTTTTCCCGCGATTCGATTTTCTAGTTTCATCTTCTGCGTGCCTTTCGCTGGCATCGGTTGCAGTAGCCGATGATCTCGTGGCGGTGGCCAGTCTGCTCGAAACCGAGTTTCCGGCATATTTGCTTCTGGAGTTTCTCGATCTCCGGGCTTTTGAATTCAATGATCCGCCCGCATCCCAGACAGCGAAGGTGATCATGATGCTCCCGGCCATATATCACCTCGTATTCCGCGCCTTTCTCCGTTCGCCTTGTCTCCTGGATGATCCCGCAGGCCTGAAGCAGGGGCAGGGTCCGGTAAACCGTGGCCCTGGATGTCCGAAGCCCCTTCTCCCGGAACTTTTCGTAAAGGTTCTCGGCCCCGAAATGCTCATGCTCGCCCATAACCTCACGAATAATCATCCTTCGTCCCTCGGTCAAACGCAAGCCCCGATCATATAAACACCTCTCAATGGTCGCATCCTCTTGTTTCGCCCTTAAAGCCATTTCCCTTCACCCCTGAATTTAATCCGAAGAAAGTATATCCTCATCATATCATTTCTTGAGAATGATTCTCAATATCAATTATGGCAGGGGTTCGCCTTCTTGTCAAGAGAAAAATGGAAAATTTTTTATTCAATAAAAACAACAAGTTGGGGCCCGCGAGCCCGTTTTTTTCACAAGTCCATGTATCCTTTCAGGAGATCGGAGAGTAGATGGTCTTAATTGATGAAATGTAAGGCGGAAGAGAAAAGATAGGGTGTGCGACATAAATGGTGACTATCCGTGAAATATACGGCTCCTCTTGAGAA
>CAZOMR010000028.1:0-19330 GCA_964580655.1 uncultured bacterium | reverse complement strand
CGTTCTGGATCGCCGCCAATTCTTGATACCCATCGGGACAACACTGATCCTCTCTTCCCAGACAATCCTTTTGGGAACTCAAATTTTCGGGGAAAGTCCAGCAAGATCTTGGTTGAACTTTTTCCGAAATCCGAGTATGATAAATTTTGGTGAGGGATGCAAGGGTAAAAAGGCTTGCGGAGATTCTGGTTCGCCATTCCATCCAGGCGGAAAAGGATGAGGTGGTGCTCATCCGCGCCGATGAAGCGGGAAAGCCTCTCGCACTGGAAGTCTTCCGGCAGACCCTGGCCGCTGGCGCTCACCCGCACCTGAGCGTGCAATTCGAGGAAGCGGATGAGATATTCCTGCGTCATGCGGCCCCGCATCAGCTTCAGTATTTTCCCCGCCTCCGACTCCTGGAAGTGAAAAACATTGACGCCTATATCGCCATCCGTGCTCCCCTCAACCTCAAAGGCCTGAGCCGAACCTCGCCGGAAAGCCAGGGAGAGCGCGCCCGCGTGCTCAAGCCTATTCAAGAGCAGATCATGACAAAGGTGCGATGGCTGATCGTGAATTTTCCAACACAAGCCCTGGCACAGGAAGCGGGAATGAGCCTGGAAGAATACCAGGATTTTCTCTACCGCGCCTGCAACCAGGACTGGAAGGCCCAGAGCCAGAGGATGACCCGGGTTGCACGGAGACTGGAGAAGGGCGACAGAGTCCGCCTGGTCGGGAAAGACACCGACATAAGCTTTCGCGTTCGCGGAAGGAAGTTCGTGGTCGCGGCTGGAGAGAACAATATGCCTGATGGTGAGGTGTTTACCACCCCGTGGGAAAGCTCGGTAGATGGAAGGATTTTTTTCGACTTCCCTGCCTTGTATGGAGGACGGGAGATTGAAGGCGTCAGGATATGGTTCGAGAAGGGTCGAGTGGTCAAAGCTACGGCTGAGAAGAATGAAAAGTATCTCCACGCAATGATCGGGGTAGATGCTGGAGCTCGCAGGGTCGGCGAATTCGGCATCGGACTTAATAAAAGGATAACCCGTTTTTCCAGGGACATACTTTTTGACGAGAAGATCGGCGGCACCATCCACCTCGCTCTGGGGCGGGCCTATCCGGAGACCGGCGGGATCAATAAAAGCGCCATTCACTGGGACTTGATCAAGGACCTCCGTCACAGTGGAAAATTTTACCTGGACGGCAAGCTGATTCAGAAAAACGGAAAATTCCTGATAACCTGAAAATGCCGACGAAAATCATTCACCATGAAAACCTGGCATGGCTTACGCCAAGGGACATCTACGAATATCTGGACCAGTATGTCATCGGACAGGACAGGACTAAGCGCACCGTGGCGATAGCGGCTTACAATCACTTCAAGCGGATAGCAATAAATCCGAGCGTGACCGGCAAGGTCTCCCACCAGCCCCTTCTCAAGAAATCGAACATCCTGATGATCGGGCCCACGGGTTGCGGCAAGACACACATCGCGCGCAACCTCGCTGAGACCCTCGATGTCCCTTTCGTCGTGGTTGATGCCACCGAATACACAGAGGCCGGATACTACGGAAAAGATGTCGAGGTGATGATCGGAGAATTGCTCTGCTCCGCTGACCTGGATACCGAGAAGGCGGAAAAAGGGATTGTCTTTATTGACGAGATAGACAAGATCGCTCGACGCAGTCACGGACTGCGCGATGGCGCCGGGTCCAGGGACATCGGAGGCGAGGGCGTTCAGCAGGCACTGCTAAAACTACTGGAAGGCGCTTCAGTCTTTGTTCCTTATAACATCTCCCAGCACTGGAACAAGCATGACTTCGTCCAGATGAATACATCTAATATTCTCTTCATCTGCGCAGGCACCTTCACAGACATCTATCGCGGCGAGCGTCTTCATCGGGCAGGATTCAAACCGGAACACCCCACCGAGAGAACCACCAGACCCGTAAACGAACGGATCACCGTTAAAAACCTGCTCGATTACGGCATGCTGGCCGAACTCCTCGGACGCATGCCGGTGATCGTGGAGCTTGATGAACTTACAGAGGATCAGCTCGTGCAGATCGTCACGGCCCCGCCCGATTGCATCCTCAAGGAGTATCAGTCCCTGCTCGCCCTCGATCAGATCGAGCTTGAGGTTACACCCGGTGCGCTCAAGGAGATCGTCCGCTATTGCAAAAAGCGCAAGCTCGGCGCAAGGGGACTGCGAGCGGCTTTTGAGGAGGTAATGCACGACATCATGTTCGAGGCTCCCGAGAATCGCGGCAAGCGCATAGTTATCACCGCTAAAGATGTCCAGGCAAAACTCGATTAAACAGAACTTGACCTTGACAAAAGTGCTGGCCCTGATTAAGATAATCCTCAAGGGCGATTAGCTCAGTGGATAGAGCGCTGGCCTCCGGAGCCAGGTGTCGCTGGTTCGAATCCAGTATCGCCCTCCATGGATATAATGGATACTCCAATTCGTCTCAAGGAAAGGGCTCCTCGCATGACCATCATGGACCTGGTCGAGGTCCAGACCTCGGGTAAGCAACCCGCGATCAGTGCGCATATTGAAAACATCAGCCGCTCCGGCATGTTCATCCACACAGATAACCCGCTCCCTATCGGGAGCAAAGTGAAACTCAAGTTCGTCATCGGCATCGAAAAGTTCTCCACCATCTCCGCCCAGGGAGAGGTGGTCCGGGTTGTCCGCCCGGATAAAAATATGAAAACAAGCCCGGAGACTTCCTCTCCATTCTTCGAATCAATAGTCCCTGGTATGGGCATCCGCTTTCTCGACCTTGACTTTAAAAGTGAAGAGATGATTGAACGCTCTATCCTCCTTACACAGAAGCGCCACAGCAAGAACTAGCGAGAAAAAATTTTTTTCCGCTAAAAAGGCAAAATCGCCTCCCCCCAAAAAAAATCAAAAAAGTTCATTTTTTTCTTGCCAAAAAAATTTGTTTGTGTTATTTTGGATGTAATTCAGGGTAAGAGAGGTTGTGGTGATGAAGGAAGAAGGAGAAAAGTGGAAAGGCTGAAGCGCTCAAACTCGAAATCAAAACTAGACCGGCGAAAAATTTTTTCCCGAACAGGGGCCATCAAGGGAAAAGAGAGAGCCGGTATTTTTTTATCCAGGGAATGATTTGAGATACTTCAACTGCCGTCAGGGAAGGTTATGTTGGAGTTAGGCTAATACCGAGGAGAAAGGAGAAAGGATAATTATGGCGGCGAAAAAGAAAGCGGCGAAAAAGAAACCAGCAAAGAAGAAACCAGCAGCAAAGAAGAAAGTAGCCAAAAAGAAACCGGCCAAAAAGAAAGTAGCCAAAAAGAAAGTGGCCAAAAAGAAAACCACCAAGAAAAAAGCAAAAAAGTAACTTGAAGGAGGATGAGGTAGGAACCTCCAGACCAGAATCATGGATCGGGGTTCCAGTAATACCACAATCCAATCATCCTAACTTAACTTCCCTGGCGGCAGACGAAGTAATGATGATGGAAAGGCGATGAGAAATCATCGCCTTTCATTTTTCCCGCGGCTTTTTCCTGTCTTTGCTTTTCATTCCTGCTCCTGCTATGATGAATCCCGTTATTGTCACAAGCGACCAGGTGAAAGGAGTGCAAGCCATGACCAATAATGAATTGAGCCGCAAGGTTTTGACTCTCCTGCATGAGCGGAAGAAGCCGGCAAAATTCGATGAGATGGCGAAAGTAATAGGAGTGGATGCACGCACGGTTTACAAGAATCTATTTTACCTGGAGGAGCACCATTACATTCAGCTCTCCACCAGTTATCCTTCCGAGGCGGTGTACCCTTTGATTCATTTAGTCCGTATCCGGGATAAGGGCAAAAAGCTGGTTGAAAATCCTGAAAAGCTGGAAAAAGCTTTTCCCCTTTCCGATACATCGCGCGATCAAGCTCCTCGCATCCCGCCGGAGCTTACCGGGATGACCTATCGGCAGGTCTTCGACCGTTTGGCAGAGGAGACCGATGCCTCGGTTATGCCGAAAAAAGAGATGGAAAAATGGCGCCGCAAAATCGAGGACATAAAGAATCATCCACTGGCCCTGAAGAAAATTTAAGAACTGGTCAGGGCCTTGGCAGTCAGCTTCGTGCGCTCGTCCACCTTGACGGATAACTCCTCTATCATCGGGGAATGAATCTGGATCAACTCGGTGAACTTCATTGCAGGGAGTTTGAAAAGCACTGTCTTTCCAGATGCCACTGCCTCTGTGGGATGGGTCTGGGACTGTAACAGTGCAACCTCGCCGAAATATTCCCCCTCACCAAGAGTAGTCACTCTGACCTCGCCCTTTTGCTCATGCCTGACTACAAGGTCCACCGCACCCTTGAAAATAAAATAAAGATACATCCCGGGATCCCCCTCCTTCACGATAAGAGTCCCGGGTTCTATCACCTCCATCTGGAATTCCTTTACCACATCATCCTGTTCCCACTCCTCCAGGCTCTCAAAGAAAGGCATGGTCTTGAAGATGGTATCCAGCGCGCGCTGTTTGAAGAAATTATCAATCACCTCTTTGACATTCGGATATTCTTCCATCAACTCTGACAGGTCTTTGCGGCTGATGCGCAGAAGGGTGGTCTCAGAGACTGTTTCAATCGAGGCTGTGCGCACTGATTCAAGAAAGAAAGCCATCTCGCCGAAGAACTCGCCCTCACCGAGTCGCGCCAGGGTGACCTTTCTGCCTGAAGGGAGTATGCGGAATACCCTGACCTCGCCAGAGGCGATCACAAAAATTGAATCACCCTTGGTCCCTTCCTTGATAACCATGGTGCCCTTTGGAATCTGCCCCACCTGGAACTTCGCCACCACCACCTCGAACTCCTCACTGCCCAGTTCCGAAAAGAGGGGCGTGCGCGGAAACTCCCTGCGCGGCTTCTCAGGTTCCCGCGACGGTGCGACTTCGGGGGCTTTCCCTTCTCCTGCGGATACCTCGGTATCTCTGGCCTCCGTTGGCCCGGCCCTGGCCTTGAGAAGGACATCCACTTTACTCGCAGGAGCGGATCGGGATTGGTTTAGTTCATGCAATCTATCCTGGACACCGGGGCGGTTGGGCTCTTCCTGAAGGATAAGCTTGTATACCGAGATTGCCTGAATCAGGAGTCCGTCCCTGGAATAGGCAAGGGCAACATCCTCGTAGCGCTTGAGCGCATCATCCTTTTTCTTGAGCTTGAGCAGTATCTCGCCGCACTTCATTTGCAGACGAAGGTCGCCCGGGTTCTCCCTGGCCAGAATTTCAAAATTCTCAAGCGCCCTGTCATACGCGCCCCTGGCATAGGCACGCGCCGCCCTGTCACGGACCCTGCGGAGCTCCGCTTCTGCTTTTCCAGATTTCCCGGACTTGCCCTTAGCCATGCCTTTCTTCCATATCCTTCGGACTCTTCATTCAGCGCCTTCGGTTCCGCGATTCGCGATCAAATTCTGGGATGCGTGGAAGGTAATTCCTCAATTCACCGGCCACCACGCCGCTCAAGAAGATGAGTGCGATCAAATTGGGAATAACCATGAATCCATTCATGATGTCGCAAAGGTTCCAGACCAGGTCAATCTTTATGCTGGCTCCCACGATGAGCATGAAGCAAAAGACAACGCGGTATGGAAACACGGCCCGAAGACCAAAGAGGTAGCCGATACACCTGTCCCCGTAATAGGACCAGGCAATGGAAGTGGAATAGGCGAAAAGGATAACGCCGAAGGTCACGATCAGCCGGCCTATCCCTGCCTGGCCCAGGCTCGGATGAAGGCTGGCAAGCCCTACCTGGAAGGCCTCCGCTGTCAGGTCAGCGCCGCCTATCTCCGGGTCCCCTGTCCACACTCCGGTCAGGATAAGCACAAGAGCGGTCATGGTGCAGATGATGATTGTATCAATAAAGGGCTCCAGCAGGGCTACATAACCCTCCCGAACCGGATACGGCGTCTTGGCCGTGGCATGGGCAATAGGCGCAGAACCCTGCCCTGATTCATTGGAAAAAAGCCCCCTTCGAACTCCCCACTGCATGGTCATGATAAAGACTGATCCTGCAAAGCCACCTGCCGCGGCTGTTCCGGTAAAAGCATCGTGGAAGATGGCCATAATCGCTCCGGGCAGTCCGCGAAAATTCAGGACAATGATGATCAGCGCGGCCGCAACATAGAAGACGCTCATGAACGGCACGAGTCGGCTTGCTACCTGTCCTATCCGCCTGATCCCGCCGATGATGACAAGCCCCACCATGAAGGCTACAAACACCCCGACACCGACGCGCACCAGGTCAATATTGCCGGAGATCATGACCTTCTTGCCTATCAGTGCGGAGAATGCCCGCGCAAGCTCCCCGGCCTGCGCCATGCACCCGGCGCCGAAGGTCGCGATGGTCGCGAAAACAGCGAAGGTCACGGCCAGCTTCTTCCACCCGAGGGCCTGCTCAATGAAATACATTGGCCCGCCTGAGACCGAGCCGTCCGGATTGATCCGCCGGAACTTGACAGCTAAAGTGCAGGAGGTGAACTTCGTGGCCATGCCCACGGCCGCAGTAACCCACATCCAGAAGAGCGCTCCGGGGCCCCCGTTCTGAATGGCAATCGCGACACCTGCTATGTTGCCGATACCTACCGTGGCCGAAAGAGCAGTGGAAAGCGCCTGGAAATGACTGAGGTCCCCCTCATCATCAGGATTGTCATAATAACCAGCCGTGATCCTGGTCCCGTGCATGAGTCCCCAAACCTGGACCCCTCGCATACGCAGGGTCAAATACAGGCCGGTCCCCACAAGAAACACGACCAGGATATAACTCCACAGAAAATTATCCGTGCGCAGAATAATGTCGTTTAGATATTCCATCGTCTTCCTTCAAACCGGAAAGACTTGATAAATCCGGATTAAATTAACACATGCCGACTGAGGATTCAAATCTCTACGGCTTGAGCGCCTGGGTGCGAGTCAATACTTTATACAAGAATTTTTTCCAGAAGGTTATTTATCTGCTCGAATAGTGCCTGATGATCCTGGAAAGGGTGTGAGATGAAAAGCTTGTGCTCGGGAGAGAGGCGGTATTGATCCGGATGCGATGTAACGAGATGAATCACGCGATCAGGGGCTACCTTTGCATCCTTGCCCAGATCAAGCACTATGTCCCTGCCGGTATATTCTATCCCGAGTGCCCTGAGTTTTATAAGCCGCGCCTTTACCGCCACGACCTCAAATAAATTCCGCACCTCCTTTGGCCGCGATCCGAACCGGTCGCGCATCTCCTCGGCCAGGTCCGAAAGCTCCTTCGGCTCGCGTAGCTTTGACAGCCGCCGATAGAAAACCAGGCGCTGGCCCTGGTCAGGAATGTAACTCTCCGGGATATAAGCGGGAACCTGAAGATTTATCTCCGGCTCTATCTCCGGCTCAACATCCTCGCCCCTGAGCCTCTTTACAGCATCTTCCAGCAAGCGGGCGTAAAGCTCAAACCCGATCCGGTTGATGTGCCCGGACTGCTCGCGCCCGAGTATATTGCCTGCGCCGCGTATCTCCAGGTCATAGGCCGCGACCTTGAATCCGGAACCGAGTTCGGTAAACTCCTTGAGCGCCTTCAGCCGCTTGGTGGCCTCCGCACTCAAGAGACCCCTGCCGGGAACAAGGAGGTAGGCATATCCCTTTTCCTTGCTTCTCCCGATGCGGCCCCGAAGCTGGTAAAGCTGTGCCAGGCCGAACTGGTCCGCCCGGTGGATGATCATGGTGTTGACCGAGGGGATGTCCAGGCCGGACTCGATGATGGCGGTGGACACGAGCAGGTCGTACTCCTTCGTCACGAATTTCTCCATTACCTTCTCAAGCTTGCGCTCAGGCATCTGTCCGTGGGCCACTGCGATGCGGACATCCGGCAACAGCCTTCTCAGGTACCCGGCCACGGACTCTATTCCCTGCACACGGTTGTGCACAAAGAACACCTGGCCAGAGCGGGCAAGCTCCCGCATCACAGCCTCCCGGATAAGGTGATCGTTTAGCCGCGCCACCTCGGTGTGCACAGCCTGTCGGTCAGGCGGCGGAGTGTCAATAATGCTGAGGTCGCGCAGGCCCAACAGCGAGAGGTGAAGGGTGCGAGGGATCGGAGTGGCGGTGAGAGTGAGGACATCCACTGTGGCGCGCAACTTTTTGAGCTTTTCCTTGTGGCGAACGCCGAAGCGCTGTTCCTCGTCAATCACCACCATGCCCAGGTCGCGGAATTGCACATCCTGGCTCAGTAGCCTGTGAGTACCGATGACTATATCCACTACTCCGGAATAGAGCCCCTGGATGATCTTCTTCTGTGCGGCCTGCGTCTGGAACCGGGAAAACATCCGGACCTCAACAGGATAAGGCCTGAGCCTTTCGGAGAAAGTGTGGAAGTGCTGGGCCGCAAGTATGGTGGTGGGAACAAGCACCGCAACCTGTTTGCCGTCCATTGCGGCCTTGAAAGCCGCGCGAAGCGCCACCTCGGTCTTGCCGTAACCGACATCTCCGCACACCAGCCTGTCCATGGGCTTATTCTTTTCCATGTCCGAGAGCACCTCTTCTATTGCTTGCAGTTGATCCGGTGTCTCCTCATAGGGAAAGCCCGCCTCGAATTCACTGAAGGTTGAATCCCTCGGTGGAAAGGCATATCCTTCATAGACCCGCCTTGCGGCGTAAATCTTTACCAGCTCCTCTGCCATCTCCTCCAGGGACTTGCGGACCTTGCGCTTGCTTCGCTCCCATGAGTTTGAGCCGAGCCTGTCCAGGCCGGGCCGGGCACCCTCAGCACCGCGGTATTTCTGTAAGAGGTTAAGCCGGTGCACTGGCAGATAAAGCAAGTCCCCGTTTGCATATTCAAGCGCAAGGCAGTGCGATGACATGCGGGGCCTCTCACGCAGGTTGATGAAATCCCAGTGCCCGATCTCCTGCACCTTGAGCTCTGTCATTCCCCTGTATATCCCGAGGCCGTGATCTACATGGACAATGAGGTCCCCCTCATTAAGGTCTCCCAGGTCGCTGAAGAAGGACTCCTTGAATTTTTTCTGAAGGTGCGGCCGTATCCTTTCTCCGAAAATCTCGGCCTCGCTTATCAGCGCAAGCCCGGCCGCAGGAAAGAAAAATCCGCGGTCCAATTCGCCCACCAGGATCGCGCTCCGTCCATCGGGTTCAAAAAGCAGGTCTTTGTCGAGATGAAGGGGAAAGAAGAGTTCGTGCTCCTCGAGCATTGACTGAAGAACCCTGCCCTTCTCCGCTGATGCACTGACGAGCACCGTGGTAACCCTGGACTTTCTCCATTCTTGAATTTTTTCCAGAACACGGGAAAGCGGCTCCGGGGCTCCGGGGCGCGCCCTAATATCAAGGTTAGCCATGGTGGAAAGATTGAGTGAGTCTTCTATTTTCCAGCGTGGAAAATGCATTGTAAAGCGTGTAGGGGGAAATGTCTCCGCGTCCTTTCCAGAAAGGACCTGCTCGCCGACAACCAGGGAGCAAAATGATTTCAACTTTTTGCTCACCTTTTTCGGAGGAGCCATAAGGTTCTCCGGAGGCGGAACCAGCCCGCCCTCTTGTATGAGTTCCTCCCAGGCGCGGCTCCAGTCAACTGCGCGGCGGGATAGAGATTCATCTGCAGAAAAGGGGTCGAGCACAACAAGAAGCCAGTCCGGGCTGAGATGATCCAGCAGGGATGAAGGCCGGGGGTCAAAGTAAGGGATGAATTGCTCTATTCCGCGAAAGTGCTCTCCTCGATTTATCTGCTCCGTTATTTCGCGCAGTGCTGTTTGCGAGGATGCCTTTTCCGGGGGACCGAGATGGCCTTGCTTCAGGTCCCGCGCCAGGTCCATAATCCTTTTTTCTACCTCAGCCACCTGCCTGCCACCGAGGATAACCTCGTGAAAAGGGGATACGGTAATAGCCTTTGCGGCCGCAGACGAGCGCTGTGTTACAGGGTCAAATGAGCGCAGGCTTTCAATGGTATCTCCGAAGAATTCCAGGCGGAAGGGTTCAGGGGAACCTGCGGGGAACAAGTCCAGGATTCCGCCGCGGATGCTGAATTCGCCCGGGTCGGTTACCTGGCTTGTCGGCGAGTATGAGCCTTCCATGAGTAATTTGATCAACTTATCGCGATCGCATTCCTTTTCTGCCTTCAACTCCATGAAATGTTCGGCCAGTGAATCGGGGGACAGGGTGCGCTGATAGATGGCCTCGGCCGGGGCAACCACCGTGATCGGCCCTTTGTCGGGAACCGCATGAATCCTTGCCAGTGCCGAGGCTCTCTTTTGCGATGATTCAGTGGACTCCGGTGTATACCAGTCCACGGCGGGAAACAAAACTACATTTCCTTCAAGTCCTCCAGAACCTCCGAAGAAGAATCCGAGTTCTGCGCAGATTTTTCTGGACTGGTCCCGGTCCGGGGCGATAACAAGCTGAGGCCGGGCCATGGCGCGAAAGAGACATGTGGTCAGGTAGGAGAAAGCCGCGCCAGCCATGGAGTCAAGACAATAACTTTTTCCACTTTCAAGCCCCCTGATTAAAGGAGCAAACGGCTCGGGAAAAGAGCGGCCGGAAGAACTCATGGGCGCAGGATTTACTTCAAGAACTGGGCTAGCAGACGCTCGCCTTCCTCTGTGCCGAAAGGAAGGTCACGCAGTTCAGACCTGTTATTGATATTGCTCAAGGTGGTTTCCAGGAAAAGTTTAAAGCTATGTAGCTCGTGCTTGAATGGCTCGAAATTCTCCGGGCTTTCCGCCGCGGAGGGCGGAAGGCCATCCACTATCTGAAAGAAGGAGTAGAAATCATCGCGGTCTGAGCTACGCACGAACTGGAAACTGATGTTCTGATAATAGAAAATAAAATTGCGCAGGGTCTTGACCGCCTCGATGATGGGCACATGCTCTGCATTCGGCTCGCACTCCTCTATCACGCCCTCCAGGTTTTCTATGATCCTCTTAAACAGCCAGACATCCTTTCGCAGTTTGAGCGACTGCTCCAGGCGGGAGATGTAATCGCGGAACAGGTCCTTGCCCTCGAGTTCTGGCTCGAATATCTGGGCGAGTCGCACTATGATCTGCTGGAACATGGTGGTCAAAAGTCCGCGCGAACGGGTGATGCCTGTGCGGAGTATATTCGGGTCTTCCTGCGTGGCCGCATCCCTCAGCTCAAGCTGAAATATCTTGTGAATTTCTGCTTTGATCTGATATGCAGAAGGGTCGAGAAATTTGAGCAGATCGTCACGGGTGGAGCCGGGAATTCCATGGGCACGGGAAATTTGTTGCGGCAGTTCGTTTTCAAAGAGAGCTCCGAGCTGAAGCCCCTCGGAGCGGATCAGGGCGTAGATGAGCAGGGAATTCTTGAGCGTGTCCAGGTCCGCGCTTTCGGACGGAATAAAGCTCAGATAACGGAGGAGCTTATAGAGCATGAGGAACGACATGGATGTGTATCTCTTCACGGTCGAGTCCGGGATGGTCCGGACGATGTGGCTGATCCTGGGGGACTGGATGACATCGTAGTGAGGTGCAAACCCCGCGGCCTTGAACGGGTTGAAAAAGCGGTTTGCCGCTATCTCGCGGCTGATCAACTGTTCAAGGTGGTGAAAGATGAAATAGCTTTGATCCTGGAGATTGAGGATGTTGTTGAGTATCTCGTGGAAATTGATAAAGCTGTGGCAGAGCACATAGAGGGATTCAACAGGGGTGCGCTGGCTCAGGGTGCGTTCTATCATCTGGGCGCGCTGGAAATCGCTTGCAAGACGCGTCTCCACATAATTCTTGAAGTGCAATGACCGGGCCTCGTGATCGGGAAGAAGGATGCGACTAAGCACGATGACCCGGAAGACCGCATCGCGGAGAATCCTTAGTTGGTTTGAGAATTCACGGCTGAGAACCTGCCCAGGATCGGAGATCGGCTGGTTGTCGAGATTGAAAAAGCGATCCAGCCCCTTTAAGAGAACCTCCAACTCGAAGAGTTTCTCCTGCTTCTTCTCAACCTCCAACGAGAAGAACCAGCGGTTGCGCTCGCGGATCACTGCCTGTAAATACGGGTCCCCCCTCACTGGTTCCTGCGTCAATGTATGCCCACTGTCGCGCTCTCTCACGACTTTATCCATTTGCCTAAAGTATATGAGGCCAGGGAGATTTTGTCAAAGCCAGACAAAGGGTGCAAAGTGCACAGTTCAGAGAAGATACAGCTTGCCCACTCCAGCTTTAGCGAAGGCGCATGTCCGACCACCTAAAGCTGGCTTCCGGCGGCAGGCGGGTTGACTTTGGTTTCATGCTTTGGCTATTATGAGGCGGGTTTGGTTGAAGAATGACGAAGTGGACGGAGTGGATTGGTAAGCTTGCGCCAGCGATTGCGCTTTTCGGGATGACGCTTGCGCTCACCTGGGGCTGGGACCTTTTCGTGGGGGTCGAGGATGAGATCAGTCCGGTGTTTTACAAGAGCGAGAACCTGGGCAACATCCTTCGGCAGAACGCGGAGTACGGCATTCTCGCGGTGGGCATGACCTTTGTCATCCTCACAGCAGGGATAGACCTGAGCGTGGGCTCGCTGTTAGCCTTCTCGTCGGTTGTGGCCGCGAGCATGATCGAGCGATGGGGTTTTTCCGGCGCGGGCTTCAGCTTACTCGTGATCCTGTGCGGACTTTTTGCAGGGTCTTTTCTGGGCGCGGCCAATGGAGTGGCTGTCACTGCGGGCAGGATACAACCCTTTATCGTTACCCTGGCGATGATGAGCGTGGCGCGTGGTTTCGCTTTTCTCTGGACAGGTGGTCGTGGGATTGATCTTATCGGTGATGAGCCGCGTGTATTCGAGATGCTTGGCCAGGACATTGGCCCGGTGCCGGTGCCTGCGATACTGTTTCTGGTCACGGTCGGGCTGTCGCTTCTTGTACTCCGACGGACTCGATTCGGGAGGTTTGTCTACGCGATCGGATCAAACGAGACCGCGGCGTATCTCTCCGGGATAGCCGTGAACCGGATAAAGATCCTTGTCTATACCATCTGCGGGTTCCTTTCAGGGCTCGCGGCCATGATCTACACGGCACGGAATTACGCTGGCCGGCCTGATGACGGGATAGGCTTCGAGCTGGATGCCATCGCGGCCGTGGTGATCGGGGGCACAAACCTGCTTGGGGGTCGGGGGGGAGTGGGTGGAACCCTGATAGGCGCGCTGACCATCGGGGTGCTCAATAATGTCCTGGGCCTGCGTGGGGTTGACCCGAATTTGCAAAGGGTGCTGAAGGGTGCGATCATTGTTGCCGCGGTGCTTATCCAGCGCGAGCGCAGGAGCAGATAGATAAGGGGGTGTGAATTGATGAAGAGGTTTTTTATTCTGGTTCTCTTCGCTTCGGTAGCCTTCGCGGGATGCAAGGGAAAGGAGCCTGAGGGAGAGGTGAGGTTTCTGGTGGGCTTTTCGCAGTGCACTTTCGAAGACCCGTGGCGGATCAACATGAACAAGGAGATGGAGGATGCGGCTGGTTCTCATCCGGAGATCAGGCTGATGATAGCCAATGGAGAGAACAAGAACGCGAAGCAGATCGCTGATGTGGAGAATTTCATTGTTCGTGGGATTGATCTTCTCATCATCAGTCCTCGTGAAGCCGCGCCGCTGACGCCGGTGGTTGAGAAGGCCTATGATCGTGGCATCCCGGTTATCGTTCTAGACCGGGCGATCCGTAGTGAAAAATACACCTGCTTCATCGGCGCAAGCAATATGGAGATCGGCAGGGAGGCTGGAAAATATGTAGCTGAAAAGCTCGGGGGCAAGGGCCGGATAGTTGAGATCGAGGGGATTCTCGGGGCCACGCCCACGGAGGAGCGAAGGATGGGGTTCCACGAGGTTATTGAGGGGTATCCTGATTTGGAGATAGTTTATCGTCAGCCAGGTGATTACAAGCGGTCTCCGGCCAAGCAGGTGATGGATAACGCGCTTCAGAGTCTTCCTGAGATTGATGCAATCTATGCGCACAATGACGAGATGGCGATAGGCGCGTTTCTCGCGGCGCGGGCTGTTGGCCGGGAGGGGGACATGATCTTCGTGGGCATTGACGGCCAGGGCGAGGCCGTAGAGATGATCCGCAAGGGACAGCTTCACGCCACCTTTGTATATCAGAACGGCTCAAAGGAGGCCATTGAATATGGCTTGAAGGTTCTGCAGGGAAAGAGGGTTCCAAGGAATATAAGTCTTTCCACCACGCGTGTCACAAAGGACGAGGCTACGGGGTATCAGGGGTTCTGAGGGAGCTTGACCGGAGACGTCAAGCGCGAGAGTGAGATGGCTTCCGATGAATCCGCTTGCTCCGGTCAGCAGGATTTTTGATGTCAAGCCTTGATACTTTGAGCTCTTACAATATCGCGGCGGATCAGTCCGTGTGGGCTAATGCTCTTATTTGGTTTTTATCCCTGCAAGATGATACTCAAGCATTTCGCGCACGAGTTCTTCAGCAGGGATGTCCGGCTCTCCATAAGCCGCAATATGATAGATGACTTCCTTTACGCTCCCGACCATGTGCAGTGCCGCGAGATGCGGATTGAATTCCGGCCTCAGCAGTCGCATCTGTTGCCCGAGCCGTAGCGCTCCGAGAGCGGCGTTTGTTATCCGGGCGTAAAACTCCCGGATCTTGGTATCATATTCTTCGTCCAGGCCCATATAATGATTGTAGAGAATCAGGGTGAGCTCGCGCTCCGAAAGGAGTATCGAGGCCAGCCGGCTGACATTGGCGCGAATCTGATCCTCCCAGGGCGGCTTTCCGGGGGACAGGTCTACGCGGCGCAGACATGCTTCCAGCCTTATTGTCAACATGTCCACCAATTCGGAAAACACATCGCGCTTGCCCTTGAAATATAAATAAAATGTCCCTCGTGCAATGCCGGCCTCCGTGGTGATGTCTGAAACACTGGCCTTGTGATAACCCTTTGTGGCAAACACCCTGGACGCGGCCTTTAATATCCCTTCCTTTCTAGCCCCTGGGTCCATGACTTATATTGGCCTGATGTTATAGACTGACATATCATTCCATCGGGGGGAAAATTTTTTACGCACCAATACCTCTTTATTTTTCAATCAGTCCTCTCAAAGAGTCCATTAACCTGGTAAGGTCCTTCACGGTTCTTTCAATTTCCTTTGCTCCCTCAGCGGCCTGTGAGGACACCTCCTGTATCTCGGCGATTGTATTTGCCATCTGCTCGGTGCCGGAGGTCTGTTGCTGAGTGGACAGGGTGATTTCCCTTACCGCCATGGATGTATCATTTGCAAGCATGGAGATGCGCTCAATTGCCGCGGCAGTATCGTCAATCAAACGCTTTTCCTCTTCCACGGTTTCCTGGCCCTTTCCAGAGGCGGTATAGGCCTGCTGGGTAGCCTGTTGAATGGTGCTGATCAGGGTGCGTATTTCCGCGGCCGCGCCAGTCGCCTGGTTAGCGAGCCTGCGGGTAGCCTTGGCCACCACGGAGAAGCGACGGCCTGCTTCGCCTGCCCCGGCCGCTTCCAGGGCCGCGTTAAGGGCAAGCAGATCGGTCTGCTCCGAGATGTCTTCAATCAATTCAATGATGCGGAACATCTCCTGGAAGCGGGCCTCCAGGTTTTCCATGGATGAAAACACTGTCTGGCCATGAATTAATATCCTTTCGAATCCCTGCACAGCCATGGACAGGCGCTCAGTGCCTTCCTCGCACGCGCCAAGGGAATTCTTGGAGACGGCCTCCACGCGGTTGGCCTGTTCTTCTATCTGTCTGGCAGTGGCCGCGATTTCCTCCGCAGTGGCGGAAACCTGTTTCACGGATGATGCCTGCTCTATCGCCCCGCTCGACTGCTCGGTGGACACGCTGAGCATGACCTTGGATGTCAGGTCAAGCTGACGGATGGCATCGCGAATACTTTCGATGATGTCCTTGACCTCAAGCACCTGGCCTTGAATCTGCCGGCTCATGCGGTTGAAAATTTCCGCCAGCTCGGCCAGCTCGTCGCTACTCACCAGGGTAACCTGCTGGTCCAGGTTTCCCTCTGCTATTTGCCGGGAGCGATCAAGGAGGTTCCGGATTGGCCGATTGAGGTCCTGCGATGAAAGATACGAGAGCAATAAGGCGAGCCCGGAGGTAAATACAACCACGAGGATGTAAAGGACTCGGAGGTCACCCATTTTGTTTTCAAATGGCTTGATCCATGTTTGGTTCGCGTCAACTTTTTTTGCCTCGTCCATGATCTGTCGGGAGTTGACATACCCGATCATCGTGGCATAAAGGACGGAGGCCAGAATCATAGAGAGGAAGGCTATGATGAGTTTTTTCCGGATGCTGATTCCAAATCCGAGCCGTGCGGCCCGTGGCAGTGTTTCGGAATAGTTGAAGGTCTGCTCGATCATCTCGCGCATCACGATATTAGTGCCGTAGATGGCGAGAGGGATATTAAGGAGACCTGCAAGGAATCCGGCAAAGCCTGCGTAGATGAGCCTGGTGCCTGCCCATCCGAAATGCTGGAATGCCCAGTACACGCAAGCCGGGGTGCCGATTAGATAAAAAACAAAGGAGATGACGGCCACATAATACCCTAAGTTAATGGCCCGGCGTTGAATATCCTGGAGGTAATCATCGGTGAACCTCTCATGAGCCTCAGCCCGAATGATGAATCGCACAATGGGCCAGCCGAGTCGAATAATGAATAAAAAAAGCAGGAGTGCAAGGAAAAAGAATACCGGGACACCGAATTTTATGATTGTCCTGAGTTCTTCGCTGGTGGGATAAACGGCCAGTTTCAGAAAACCCAGAATAGCGACTAGCGAAATCGTGCTTGTGGCACTGATGATCAGTGCGCCGCGAAGGATCAATCTTCTCGCAAAACTCATTGCAGGCTCTTCATCCGGGCATCATGAATTATGGAATCATTCTTCCCAGTCATCAGGGTTGTCCTCCGGGATCACAGGCAGGACTAAGCCCGCATCCGGGATCACTGTTACGGAAGGCTCTCTCCCGATCTTCTGTCTGGGCTTCTCTATCAAGAGCGGCTTACTTCCCTAAGCCAATTCAATCTTTTCCGACATCTCTTACCATCTCCATACTCTTCAATGCCTGGGACTACATAACTTTATCATCTTAGCTCATCCTGAATCAACTTATAAATGAGAGAATTTTACAGTAGTCATTGTTATGCTGTGGGGCGACTTGTCTATTCATCCTTCGCAGTAGCACTGCTACGGAGGATGGAAAGGCTGGATAGTTGCGATGGTTACCTACACCACTTCCGCACCGAGGACTGATTCCATTTGTTTGAGAGCCCATTCGTGCGCGTCATCATCAAAGCTTGCTACACCCTGTTTGTAGACCCTGACATTGTAGTCCCGATTCTTCAGTTCCTCCACTGTGTAGAGCACGCAGATGTTGGTGCAGACTCCCACTACCTCCACCATGCCAGGGTTTTCCTTTTCAAGGATTTCATCGAGGTTAGTGCCGTAGAATCCGGAGTAGCGCTTCTTCGGGATCAATATCTCCTTTTTCGCAATCCCTTTAAGCTCGGAGACAACCTCGCTCTCCTTTGTCCCGGCAACACAGTGTTTTGGAAACCGCTGGAACTCAAGGTCGTCATCCGCATGATGGTCTGCGACGAAGATCACAGGTTCATCGCTCTTTGCATACTCCTCTATCTTGCCCTTGATAAAAGGGATAATATTCTCCGCGCCCTTGCCGCAGTAAAGCGGATACCCAGGCCGCAAAAATCCCTCAAGCATGTCAACCACTATTAATACCCTCGCCATTATCATACTCACTCCTCTTATGTGATATACCTATTAAACCGCAAAGACATGTCCTGCTTCGCAGGAATCTCAAATCTTAAATGACAGAAATTCATTCTTCTATCCTGAATTTTCAGCTTACAAAAATTTTAGTCTTAATCATCCTTTGCGATCTTTGCGTCTTTGCGGTGAACAACTATTTCCCTTTGCGCTTTTGCGGTAAAATTATTTCACCTTTCCTGCCAGGAACTCTTTCAGCTTCTTGTAAGCACCCCTTCCGAGCCATTCATCCGCCTGTGCGAGTATCTGCTGGATCAGGGCGATCATATCCTGTTCACCGGGCCAGTGCTCAAGCACAATGTCTTTCCCCACCTCGTTTACTATGCGGTTCAGAACCCAGACCGCGATCACCACATCATCCGCATACCCCACCGGGCCTAATAATCCCTCCGGGATGATGTCAATCGGCGCAATGAAATACGCAATGGCAACCCCAAGAACAGCCTTTTCCTTGGTCGGCACCCGGTCATCGAGCAGGAGCTTGACAAGCACATAAAAGAAATCCGGGGCCGCGAGAATGTATGGCATATACTTATAACCCTTGCCCTTGCCATCGGCCCATTTGAGAATCTTTGACCTCATCTCTCTGTAGTAATCCATTTTCTCCGAGTCTTTCTCCATCGGTCTTTCCTCTCTTTCGCCTTGATTTTCTATCTATAAACCTTAAGCATCATTTGAGGAATTTCAAGAGTATCAGGATGGCGAGCGAATAAATTCTCTTACCCTGTTCAGGTCCGGCAAAGCGGCCACTGCTCCGGGTTTCAGCGTTGAGAGTGCGGCCGTTGCATTTGCAAACCTGACAGCATGGGCCAGGTCATCAGGGCTCGGAGGCCAGGTTTTTTTCTCAAGCAGTTCTGCCAGAATTCCTGCCATGAAAGCATCGCCTGCTCCGGTGGTATCCACGGTCTTTACCTTGAACCCGGGATCCTTTCCTCTTCCTTCCGCAGTGGCATAATATGCGCCGTGCTCTCCCATGGTTACCACAACCGCTTGGGGGCCCATCTCAAGAAGGCGCGCGCATGCGGACTCAATCTCAGATTCACCGAGAAGAAAATTCAACTCCTCCTGGCTCAGCTTGACCAGGTTGCTTTGCCTTGCAAGCTCACCTGTCAGGGACTTGAGCAGGGCCTGATCTTGCCACAGGTGTAGCCGGAAATTGGGATCGAATGAAACCGGCACACCCTTTTCGCGTGCAAGCTCCACAGCGCGGAAAGTGGCTTCCCGGGCTGGCTCCTGGACTATTGAGACTGTCGCAATATGCAAGAACCTGACATGCTCAAAGAATTCAGGCCTGACCTCTTCCGGCTTGAGCATCATGTCAGCGCTGGGTTTGCCGAAAAAGCAAAACGAGGGCTTGCGAGCCTTATCCAGCGCCACGAACACAAGCCCTGTGGGATAGCTCTCCGAGAAATAGAGCATGGTGGTATCCACCTTGTTTTCTCGCAGGCCATGTTCGAGAAATCTTCCGAATTCATCCCTTCCGACCTTTCCGAGAAATCCGGATTTGACGCCCAGCCGGGCCAGTCCCACCGCGACATTAGCCATCGCTCCTCCCTGCGCCTTGATGAATGCAGGGGCCTCGGAAACGGACACGCCGGGCTCGGTGGATATAAA
>CAZOMR010000027.1:0-19583 GCA_964580655.1 uncultured bacterium | reverse complement strand
GAACAAGGAATTCCACGGCAACATGAGACCGGACCGGGTGAAGAAACTGATCAAGCGGTATAGCGATGAAGAAAAATAGGGCGCGGATTAAATCGGCAAAGGGACTTGCGGGACTGCAGGATAAGCTCCTTTCGGCCCAGGATCCGAACAAGACCGTGATCACGGTCTGCGGTGGCACTGGATGTCTGTCCAATGGTGCGGCTGAACTGGCCGATGCCCTGAAAAAGGCTATTTCCGCAAAAAGACTCAAAAACAAGGTAGAGATGAAGATCTCAGGCTGTCACGGCCTTTGCGAGCGGGGCCCGGTGGTGACGGTGGAGCCGGCTGATATATTCTACCAGCAGGTGGGACGGAAAAACCGGGACAAGGATGTATCCGAGATCGTAGAGCTCACCTTGAAAAAGGGAGAGGTGGTTGAGCGACTCCTCTATAAAGACCCTGTCTCCAAGCAGAAGATAGTCCATTATCAGGAGATACCCTTTTACGCCAAGCAAGAGCGAATCGCACTTCGCAACAACGGCAAAATAGCCCCGGACAATATCGAGGACTACCTCACGGCGGGAGGATACTCGGGCCTGGCAAAGGCTCTAGGCATGAACCCGGAGGAAATCATTGAATGGATAGATCGCTCCGGGCTGAGAGGCCGTGGCGGAGGCGGGTTTCCCGTGTCAAGGAAGTGGCTCTCCTGCAGGAGAGCGGCGGGAAAAGTTCATTACATTGTATGCAACGGCGATGAGGGGGATCCCGGGGCTTTTATGGACCGCTCTATCATGGAAGGTGATCCGCATTCGGTGCTGGAGGGGATGATCATCGGCGCCTATGCCATCGCAGGCGGAGTGAGCCCTGCGGAAGGCTATATTTATGTGCGAAACGAGTATCCGCTTGCGGTAAAAAATTTGAGGGTGGCTATTGAACAGGCTCGATCCTATGGTTTCCTTGGCAAGAATATCCTGGGCTCTGGTTTTGACTTTGACATCCGGATCAACCGCGGCGGCGGGGCCTTTGTGTGCGGCGAGTCATCTGCGCTTATGCGAAGCCTGGAGGGAAGGGTCGGAGAGCCGCGAGCCAAATATATCCACACCACTGAGCACGGCCTTCACGAGGAGCCGACTAACCTCAATAATGTGGAGACCTGGGTGTGCGTGCCTCAAATAATTGAAAAGGGGCCTGAGTGGTTCGCCTCTATCGGCACTGAAGGCTCTAAGGGCACCAAGGTCTTCAGCCTGGTAGGCAAGGTGAATAACACCGGCCTGGTAGAGGTGCCGATGGGTATAACCATCCGCGAGATAGTGGAGGATATAGGAGGCGGGATCAGGGGAGGAAAGAAATTCAAAGCGGTGCAGACAGGCGGGCCCTCGGGAGGGTGCATCCCGGAGAGACTTGCAGACCTGCCTATAGACTTTGACACCCTGACCGAGGCCGGCTCCATGATGGGTTCGGGCGGCATGATAGTAATGGACGAGAACGACTGCATGGTGGATGTGGCCCGCTACTTTGTCAAGTTCCTTGAGGAGGAGAGCTGTGGTAAGTGCGTGCCCTGCAGGGAGGGGCTCAGAAGGATGAAGCAGATACTTACCCGCATCTGCGAGGGACACGGCAAGGATGAAGACATCGGCCTGCTTGAGGAACTCTGCGAGACCATGAGACTGGGCAGTCTTTGCGCCCTGGGCCAGACCGCGCCCAACCCTGTATTGAGCACTATCAGGTATTTCCGCGATGAATACGAGGCCCACATACGCAAGAAAAGGTGTCCGGCAGGTGTATGCAAGGAACTCATAACCTATTCAATAGACGCGAAAAAGTGCACCGGGTGCCAGCTCTGCGCTACCAACTGCCCTACCGGTGCGGTCAAGGGAGCGAAGAAAAAAACACACAAGATTGACCCGAAGAAGTGCATCAAGTGCGGAATATGCTATGATGTATGCAAATTCGATGCGGTGTTGAGAAAGTAGGAGGATAACGATGTTTGCAGGTTCGATTCGGTCATGATTTTACCACCAAATCATCATGACTACAAAATAATGAGCAAAAATTTTTTAACTTTGTGTCCTTGGTGCCTTGGTGGTCCAGAGGTCCTGATAAGGAAATAAGAGCAAGATGGTAACGATAGAGATAAACGGGAAGAAAGTCCAGGCACAAGAAGGGGCTTATGTGCTGGATGCGGCCCGGTCCGCCGGGTTTGAGATTCCCACGCTCTGCTTCAACGAAGGGCTCTCCCGGGAAGGGCGCTGTCGTATGTGCATGGTGGAGGTTGAAAAGAACGGCCGCACCAGGCTTGTCGCAAGTTGTTTATATCTGGTGGAAGACGGGCTCAAGGTTCGCACGGACACAGAGAAGGTGCATACGGTAAGAAGGATGGTCCTGGAACTCCTCCTTGCACGCCACCCGGAAGTCAAAAGGGTGCGCGAACTGGCGGAAGAATACGGGGTGACGGGATCGCGCTTCGGCAGTGATGAGGGCACGGGAAAGTGTATCCTGTGTGGGCTTTGTGTGCGAACCTGCCGGGAGGTGGTCGGAGTGGATGCACTGGGCTTTTCTTTCAGGGGCGTCACCAAGAAGGTTGGCACGCCCTTTGTGGAGCCGAGCGAGGCTTGCATAGGGTGCGGGGCATGCTACTTTGCCTGTCCCACGGGATCAATCGAGCTCAAGGATGAAGGCGATGAACGCACTATCTGGGGCAGAACCTTCAAGATGCAGGCCTGCGAGAAATGCGGCAGGTACTTTGCCCCCATTTACCAGCTAGAGTGGATCAGCAAGCAAACCGGGGTCCCCCTGGCTAATCTGAAAATCTGCCAGGACTGCCGATAAAAAACTTGCGCTCTTGGAAAATATTTGATAAGAATATATAAGAAAGAATCTCAAACCCGGGCATAAGGAGAAGCAAGCATGGCTACTCCGGAAATGGTAATGTATGAAGAGGAATTCCAGCAGATTTCCGCTGTGATTGACAAGCTTGTGCACGATGCCAACGCCAAGGTGATTTTTCTTGTGGACAAGAACGGCCAGTTGATCGCGGCCTGCGGAGAGACGGAGAACCTGGACACCACCTCGCTGGCATCCCTGACAGCAGGCAACATCGCGGCCACTGGGGGCCTGGCAAAGCTCCTCGGAGAAAAGGAGTTTTCCATCCTGTTTCACGAGGGGGAGCGCGACAACCTGCACATCAACCTGATAGGTCAGAGGGTGATACTGGTGGTGATCTTTGATGACCGCTCTTCCCTGGGACTGGTAAGACTGCGGGTGAAAAAGGCGGGCGAGGAACTCGGCTTAATTTTCGATCGGCTGATGAAAAAGGCCGAGGCCGAGGCAGGGGGAATGGGCGGAGCATCGCCTTTTGCGGAAATCACGGACGACGACATAGACAGTCTGTTTCGGGAATAAGGAAACTCCTGGCGGGAATAAAGTAAGATGTCATTTATCAATTACTCGTCGCGGGAAATCAATTGCAAGATTGTGTATTACGGGCCGGGCCTCGGGGGCAAAACCACTAATCTTCAATACATCTACAACAAGACCAACCCCCAGGCCAAGGGCAAAATGATCTCTCTGGCCACAGAGACCGAGCGCACCTTGTTCTTCGACTTTCTCCCTCTTTCCCTGGGCGAAATACGCGGATTCAAAGTCAGGTTCCATCTTTACACCGTCCCCGGACAGGTCTTCTACGATGCAAGCCGTAAGCTTATCCTGAAGGGCGTGGACGGCGTGGTGTTTGTCGCGGATGCACAGCTTGAGCGCATGGAGGCGAACATCGAGAGCATGGAGAACCTGCGCATCAACCTGAGCGAACACGGCTATGACCTGGACAAGATCCCTTTTATCATCCAGTACAATAAAATGGACCTGCCTAATGCCGCGCCAGTGGATGAACTGCGCAAATTGATCAATACCAATAACATCGCAGACTTCAGCGCATGCGCAATAACAGGCGAAGGCGTGTTTGATACCCTCAAGGCCGTTGCCAAACTCGTCCTCCAGGAATTGAAATCAGGGAAGTAAATAAATGTCCCTGAAATGGCAGGGTCAACTCAAAAGCTCTGAAAAGGGGTCATAAAGCCCTGTATCTGGAGCGCGGAACTCCTATCCCTTGGAAAAAATATACAAATGAACAATACCAAAGGTTAAGGGATAAACCTTTTCCCTGCGAAAACCAAGCTGTTTGATCTTGAAAACCAAATTACAGGGTGAAGGAAAAGCCATAATAGAATCGCGCAAATAATAATATGCCCTTTCGCCGCTTAACAACCTTCCAATGGCGGGAAGAAAATGGACAAGATAAAAACTATATATGCCGCGTATCAATCTGGAATGAGGAATGCTGAACTCTAAGATAGCAAGTTTGCCGCCTTTTCGCAAAACCCTTTTTATCTGAGCCAAGCCCTCATTCAAGTCGGCAAGGTTTCGCAAGCCGAAAGATATGGTAACAACTGAAAAGAATTCATCATCAAAGGGCAGGCGCTCGATGGGTGCTTGAATTAAAAGCAATTGATCTTTCATCTCGGATAATTTTCTGCTCGCCCGCACAAGCATTGCGACAGCGAAATCCAGGGCCCATATTCTGGATGAAGGAAACCTTTTAATAAGTGATATGACCTGGTCGCCAGTGCCTGTAGCCAGATCCAGGATTCTTGCTGACGGCTCAATTTCAAGTTCTCCGGCAAGCCTGTCTCTCCAGTGGTAATCCAGCCCAAAGCTCAAAAGATGATTGAGAAAATCATAGACAAAGGCAATTCGGCCAAACATATCTTTTACAAGCCCGGCTTTTTCCGGCTCAACGCCTTGAATTGGAATCCTTGTGTGACATCCCATGTCAAGTCTTCCTTAATGGAGTAGGCCTCTTAATCTCTCTATTTCTATTTATCTCTTTCAATCGGGCGGGATAGTCGGAGATGATGCCGTCCACGCCAAGCGCCAGCAGGCGCTGAATATCCTCCGGCTCATTTACTCCCCAAGGCATTACCCTGGCGTTCCTGCGCCGTGCCCGGTCAAGGTAGGCTGAGTCCACCATCCCTGGCTGAGGATGCACTGAGAAGGGGTGAACAAAAGGAGCGAACCAGAGTTTGCGCAGTTTCTCGGCAAAGTCCGAGAGGTAATTGAGGCCTGTCTTGAATCTCGGATCAATCATCTTGACCCGCATGATGATAAAGGGGTTGAAGCTTGACAGGATGACATTTTCAATCAGATTCCGCTCCACCATGATCCCTATCACCTTTTCCTCCAGGCCGTCCGAGTGAATGCTACGGCCCTTTAACTCAAGGTCAAGCCACATCTTTTCACCGACCAGGTCAAGCACTTCCTCCAACCTCGGTATTCGCTCTCCCCGGAATTTTTCGACGCCCTCGACATCCGGGCCAAAATGACTCCCCACATCCAGAGCCCTCAATTGCTCATAGGTGTATGCCTTGATATGACCGCCTCCGGCTGTGACCCTGCTCAGGGTCTCATCATGGACAACCACCACCTCGCCGGTCTGGCATAGCTGGACATCCATCTCCACACCGTCCATGCCCATGTCCAGAGCCCTCTGAAAACCCGGCAGGGTGTTCTCCGGAGCCTCTCCGCGAGCCCCGCGATGTCCGAAGAGAAGGGGCCGGGGAATAGTCTCCATCAGTCCACCTCGACTATCAACTCCACTGCCACCGTAGCATCAGAGGGCAAGACCGGCACAGCAGTAGCCATGCGAGTATGCCGACCCCGGTCCCCGAAGACCTCGAGCAGTAGCCCGGACGCGCCATTCACCACCTCCGGCTGGTTAGTGAATTCCGGCACAGAGGCCACATGCCCTTTCAGCCGCACTATCCGCTTCACCCTGTCCAGGTCACCTAGCTCCGCCTTCAACACTGAGATAGCATTCAGGCAACAAAGCCGCGCCGCAAGCCTGGCCTCTGCCACGCTCACATCTTTATCCACCTTGCCGATGCAGGTCAAGCGATCTCCCTCTCGCGGAAGCTGGCCGGAAATGAAAACCATACATCCAACACGCATTGCCGGAATATATGCCCCCATCGGTGTAGGAGCCTCCGGCAACAAGATGCCCTTTTCCTTGAGTCGAGCTTCAATAACAGACATCATCTATCCCCCCTGATCCTCTCCTTCCTTCACCGCACCCCGATTAAAGCGAATTATTAAATCAAGACCCTTTTTTGATGAGGGTATATTTTTGAAGGTTGTCATCCTGCTGGCGGTAATCAAGGTTGTAATGAAGGCCTCTGCTCTCCTTCCTTGAGATGGCCGAGCGGATGATCAATTCGGCCACTGTTGCGATGTTGCGCAGTTCCACGAGGTCGCTTGTGATGAGGAAGTCCCAATAGTATTGAGCTATTTCATTCTGGATCAGTTGAATCCGGTGACGAGCCCGGTCAAGCCGCTTGTTAGTCCGGACTATCCCGACATAGTTCCACATGGTCCTTCTAATCTCGTCCCAGTTGTGGCTGACTACCACGGATTCATCAGAGTCCACAGCGTGGCCGATATCCCATGGGGGCACTGGTAGCCGAGGAACTGTTTTTTTTAATTCTCTTTTAGCCTTGTCCGCGGCTCGGTGTGCGAAGACAAGAGCCTCCAAGAGAGAGTTGGACGCAAGCCGGTTGGCCCCGTGTAGTCCTGTGCAGGCCACCTCGCCGACAGCGTAAAGTCCGTCAAGGTCCGTGGCCCCTTCTCTGCCTGTCCTGACTCCTCCGCACAAGTAATGTGCCGCAGGAACCACAGGGATAGGCTCTTTAGTCATATCAACTCCGAAGGACTTGCAGGTCTTGTAGATATTGGGAAATCGCTTCTTGATAAAGCCGGCAGAACGATGGCTGATGTCAAGTAGAACATGGTCGTCTCCGCGCACCTTCATCTCATGATCAATGGCCCTGGCTACAATGTCCCTGGGGGCAAGCTCAGCCTTTGGATGATAGCGCCGCATGAAGCTCTTCCCGTCTATCAGTCTCAGCTTTGCCCCTTCCCCCCTTACCGCCTCGGAAATCAGGAACGACTTGGCCTGGGGGTGGTAAAGGCATGTAGGGTGAAACTGCACAAATTCCATGTTCGCTATTGTGCAACCTGCGCGAAAGCCCATCGCCACACCATCTCCATTGGATATGTCCGGATTGGAGGTATAAAGATAAGCCTTGCCAGCCCCCCCTGTGGCCAGAACCACTGTTTTGGCTGAAAAAGTCTTGACCTCACCGGTCTTCGTATCAAGGACATATGCCCCGATACAGCGAGGATGAATGTCCCTGCTACTCAGCTTCTCGGTGGTAATGAGGTCCACCGCAATATGGTTCTCGAATAATTTTATATTCTTCTTTTTATCGCAAGCCGCAAGTAGCGCTCGCTCTACCTCCTGGCCGGTCAGGTCCTGGGCATGAAAAATCCTCCGACGCGAATGACCGCCTTCCCTGCCCAGGTCGTATTCATCGCGGCCTCGACGCCTGCTAAACCGTACACCCAGCCGGATCAACTCCTGGATACGCTCTGGCCCGGAGGTCACTACCATCTCCACCACCTCCGGATTACACAGCCCTGCTCCGGCCTCAAGTGTGTCAGAGATGTGCTCTTGAAATGAATCCTTATCATCTGAGACCGAGGCAATGCCCCCCTGGGCATAACGGGTAGAGGATTCCTTCCTGCCCAGCTTGGTCACGATGAGTACACTCCCTGCATCCTGTGCCTTTAGAGCAAAAAACAGGCCCGCAATCCCCGAACCAATAACCAGAAAATCACTTTGCATTGATTTATCTCCTTATTTAAAAATAAGGTTAACCAGGTCGTATGTCAAGAATTATGGTTCTTCCGGCTAAACAGCACCTGCCGGGTGGCCGGCCCCTCTTCGCAAAAAGTCTTGACAATTCCCTGCGAATAAAGTAAATATCATTAATGAAAGGCAAAAAGCAGGGCTTCCCTTATGGCGAAAAAACCATCTGGAAAAACTAGTTCAATTTTGTTTGTTCAGCGGCAAATAAGCCAGATGTATAAAGACCTGGCCAGTGATGCAACCGGTTTGATCCAGGCGGAGAAATTTTATCAGCCGCTTCTGGACATCTACGAAACCGAGAACTCCCTGAGAATCGAGATTGAAATTCCGGGGGTTATGGCAAGGGATATTGAACTGCGTTCCATCCAGAACAAGGTTTCTATCAAGGTAAATAAATATGACCCCGCGCCCCTGGGAGACCTGGGCGGTCTAGGGAAGGTGAACTTTATTTGTATGGAGCGCAAGTTCGGGTGGTTTAAAAGGGAAATAACTCTTCCCATTACCTGCAATGCCCAGCAGGCCAAGGCTATATATCGGAATGGTGTCCTGATTTTGGAAATCCCCAAGATACTGGATCGCCGTGGCAGGATGGTTGACATCCCGATTGAAGAAGATGAATCCTGAGAAGAAAGGGTGGACGGCAATGACGGAAAACACCGGATCAGATAATGGGCTAAAACCGGAAGGGCCTCCCGGTGCACCGACCGAGGAACCGCAGTTAAGTATCCCTGAACAACTTCCTCTACTTCCTTTGCGTGATGTAGTGGTGTTTCCCTTTATGATTATCCCGCTCTTCGTGGGCCGGAAAGGATCGGTTGACGCAGTCAACCAGGCGCTTAGCAAGGATCGTATGATCCTGCTTGCCGCGCAAAAAGACATCAGCGACGAGAACCCGACATCTGAAACTATCCACAAGACAGGCTGTGTTTCCATGATTATGCGTATGCTCAAGTTGCCGGACAACCAGGTTAGAATCCTGGTTCAGGGCCTGGCACGGGCCGAGATAAAAGAATACATCCAGACAGAGCCATCTTTCAGCGTGCGCATCAAGGTCCTGGAGGAAATCCAGATCAAGGAAAAGACCTCCGAGATAGAAGCCCTGATGCGCAATGTAAAGGAAAATCTGGAAAAGAGCATCCAGTTAGGTAAAATGCTTCCAGCGGAGCTTACCATGATCCTGGAGGGCCTGACCGATCCGGGGCGGTTTGCGGACCTGGTAGCGGCCAATATTGGCACGAATGTGGAAGACGCTCAGGCCTTGCTTGAAATCCTGGGTCCCAAGGCACGACTTCATAAGGTCAATGATCTTCTCAACAAGGAGCTTGAGGTCCTTACTGTCCAGGCCAAGATCCAGAGCCAGGCCAAGGAAGAGATGACCAAGACCCAGCGAGAGTATTACCTCCGTGAACAACTGAGGGCCATCCAGCAAGAGCTGGGGGAGGTTGACGAGAAGGCCGCGGAAATCCAGGAACTGCGTGAAAAGATCGAAAAGGCCAAGATGCCGAAGGAGGCCGAGAAAGAGGCGGACAAACAGTTAAAAAAGCTGGAAATGATGCACGCCGAGTCAATGGAAGCGACCACTGTGCGTAACTACCTGGATTGGCTCGTGGAAATACCGTGGAGCATATCAACCAAGGACAGCCTCAATCTAAAGAAGGCCAAGAAAATCCTGGATGAAGACCATTACGACCTGGATAAAGTCAAAGAACGGATCATCGAATACCTGAGCGTGCGTAAACTCAATCCTGAAATGAAGGGTCCCATCCTCTGTTTCGTCGGGCCTCCCGGGGTGGGCAAGACCAGTGTCGGGAAGAGCATTGCCAGGGCAATGGAGCGAAAATTCATACGCATGAGCCTGGGCGGGATACGCGACGAGGCCGAGATCCGGGGGCATCGGCGCACCTATGTCGGCGCACTGCCCGGTCGAATCATACAGGGAATAAAACAGGTCGGCTCTAACAACCCGGTTTTCATGCTGGATGAAATTGACAAACTGGGCGTTGACTTTCGCGGAGACCCTTCAAGCGCGCTCCTGGAAGTGCTTGACCCTGAACAGAACTTCAGCTTCCGCGATCATTACATCAACATGCCATTTGACCTGTCCCGTGTCATGTTCATCACCACGGCAAACCTCGCTGATCCCATTCCAGCGCCTTTGCGCGACCGGATGGAACTGATCGATCTGCCAGGCTACACCCTGGAAGAAAAAGCGGCCATCGCAATACAATACCTCATACCAAGACAAATGAAAGAAACCGGGATAAATACGAAAAATATAGAGTTCACAGAGGACTCGCTTAACGCTATCATCGCACAATACACTCGAGAGGCCGGCGTGAGGAATCTTGAGAGAAACATCGGCAACATCTGCCGCAAGGTAGCGCGCAAGGTCGCTGAAGGCGAGAAGAAGAAACAAAGGATAACCCCGGATAACCTCCACACGCATCTCGGGCCAGCGCGATTCCTGCCAGAAGAGGAAATGGCCAGAAATGAGGTGGGTGTGGCCACAGGCCTTGCATGGACGGAAGCCGGGGGCGAGATTCTCCATGTGGAGGTCAGCATCACTCCCGGTAACAAGGCCCTTATCCTCACCGGACATCTCGGAGATGTGATGAAGGAGTCCGCACAGGCCGCGCTGAGCTATACCCGCCATTTCACCAAGGATTATGACCTGCCGGATGATTTTTTCGAGAAGAAAGAAATCCACATTCATGTCCCCGCAGGCGCCATACCCAAGGACGGCCCTTCTGCGGGAGTTACCATGGCCACGGCTCTCTTTTCAGCCATGTCCAACATACCCGTGCGCAGGGATGTCGCAATGACCGGAGAGATAACCCTCCGCGGCAGGGTCCTGCCGATCGGGGGTCTCAAGGAAAAGGCACTTGCGGCTCTTCGCGCACAGATTCATAACCTGATTCTGCCTGAGCGTAACCGAAAGGACCTGGAGGATATTCCTCCCAACCTGCGCAAGAAGATAAACTTCACTTTTGCCAGGAACATGGATGATGTGCTGAAGGCGGCCCTGGTGGATCAGCGGCAAACACGAACCACCTCGACCAGGAAGACCTCGGTGAAAAAGGTGAAAAAGGCGAAAAAGGCGAAAAAGGCGAAAAAAGCTAAAAGAGCTTCATCTCAAAAGCGCGCATCCTCAAACAGGACAGGCAGGATCGCGGCTATGCGCCGTGGGTGAATTAAGATCAGAAGGGCGGGAATCTGACCCTGATTTGAGTTCGAAAAAAACAGACTCGGAAATCTCGGAGCTCGGAGAAGAGGGCTGGATACAGATAATCCGAAATCGGGTTTCCCGCTCATCCTCGCGAGTGCTTGTGAGGTTGGGAGACGACGCCGCTCTCACGCGAATCAAATCCCCGCTCATCTCCACAACCGACCTGCTCATCGAGAATGTGCATTTTATCCGCAGAGTTCATCCCCCGCGGCTTCTGGGTAGAAAAGCCCTGGCCGTGAACCTCAGTGATGTCGCGGCTATGGCCGGCATTCCCAGGTTCGCCCTGCTCAGCCTCGGGCTCCCGCCTGGAGTAAAACGAAAAGAGCTAGAGGAGTTCCTTGAGGGGTTTCTCGAACAAGCGGAGGGCTTTGCTGTTGAGCTTATCGGCGGGGACACCACTGCGGCTGAAAGGATGACCATCTCTGTCACGGTTCTTGCCGAGGCGGATAAAGCGCGCGTGAGGCTTCGATCTGGCGCAAAAGGTGGAGACGCGGTCTATGTCACAGGCCACCTGGGCGAGGCCTCCCTGGGCCTTCATATAATTCGTGAGGGCAAAAAGCCGATCACCCGGATCGCGGGTCATCCATACGGAACTCTCATCCGTCGGCATCTTGACCCTGTTCCGAGGCTTGAGTTGGCCTCTGACCTGGGCCGCATAGCTCATGCCATGATTGACCTGAGCGACGGCCTGGCGAGAGACCTCGGTCATATCCTGGAAGAAACAGGCTATTGCGGGAGGGTTCTCTCTGCCGAAATAGAGACATCCAGGATACCCCTCTCAAGCGCGTTTCGGAAATACTTCAAACTTAAAAAAAACACCAAGCCACTTTCCGATGCCGCGCTCCGTTTCGCGCTCCAGGGAGGCGAGGATTACGAATTGCTATTCACGGCCTCGTCTTCTAATCGCGTCCGGGACACACTTTCCGAATTGGCAAGAAAACACCGGATTCCGATCACCCGGATCGGTGTTCTCCACAAGTCAGAACATATTTTTATCCGGCTTTTTGATTCATTGAAAAAGGAAATTCCTCTGCCTGAGCCGATCTTCGAGCATTTTTCAATATCTCAAAGCGCGCGAAACCCTGGAACATGATCCTCGACACCGAACTCATACTCCGTCTTGTCGCAATCGTTATTCTGATCGGGCTTGCGGCTTTCTTCGCCGGGTCTGAGGCGGCCTTTTTCTCTCTGGACGAATTCCATCTGAAACAGATGAAGGATGAGCAGGGATCGCTTGCCCGCGTTCTTCGCAGGCTCGTGGAATACCCGCGCAAGCTGATCATCACTATTCTCATTGGCAATGAGTCCGTGAACATCCTCATCTCGATCATGATCGCATCGGTCTATGCAGGGATATTCCTTGACAGGGCAACCTACCGGCATCTGCTTCCAGCAGGTGACCCGGCTAACTGGGTAAGCCTCATAAGTATAGTCACCACAACCCTGTTGTTGTTTACCTTCGGCGAGATACTTCCGAAGACCGCAGGAGTCAAATTTGCGCGTGGCTTCACATCCCTGGCCGCGCTTCCGCTCTACTTCTTCTTCAGGCTCTTTTATCCTGTCCGGTTCATATTCAGGATCCTGACGGACAAAATTCTCCGTATGTTCGGGATCAACCCGAATGAGGACCTGGAAGGGATAACCGACGAGGACCTGCTCAGCCTGCTGGATATAGGGAAAGAGGAAGGGGTGCTTGATCTGACCGAGCAAACCCTTCTACACAACATCTTCGATTTCAGCGACCTCAGAGTGAGCGATGTCATGACCCTGTCCCGAGACATCTTCCGCCTTCCTCTGGATATGCCTCTTTCAGAGATCATTGCCAAAGTGAAAGAGCGCGGCTTCTCCCGCGTGCCCATGTACCAGGATGATCCGGACAATATAATGGGAATCCTCAGCGCCAAGGACCTGCTCCGCATTGAGACTCAACCCGATTCAAATATCGCATCATTCCTTCATAAACCGTATTTCATTCCCCGGCAAAAGCCAATTAATGAACTGCTAAAGGACTTTCAAAACCGGCGCAGTCATCTGGCCATGGTGGTGAATGAATTCGGCGAAATCGCTGGCCTGGTAACCATGGAGGATGTTCTTGAGGAAATATTCGGTGAATCCCGAGCGGAGGGGCAGGAAGAGGATAAGGTGCGGGAAATTGGTGAAAACAAATGGGAGGCCCTGGGCAGGATAAATTTGAATTCCTTCCAGGAAAAACTTCATCATAAGCTGACCGCTCCCGAGGTTCGCACCCTGGGCGGATACCTGCTCTTTCATTTCGGCCGCATGCCCGCGAAGGGTGATGCGATTTCAAGGGATGGATTCCGGTTCACCGTGGAAGAGATACAAGGCATGCGTATCCATCGCGTCCTGATCGAAAAGGAGTCGCGGCAATGATCGGCCTGGGCGCTCTTCTCTTTGTGGTGCTCTTCGCGCTGATCAGCGAGGCCTTCTTTTCAGGCTCCGAGATCGCAGTGGTGGCCTCTAACAAGGCCCTGCTCCTCAAGCGCACAAACCTCGGAATCCGCCTGGAGCGCATGGTAGAGGACTTCCGGCAAAAACCCCAGCGCCTGCTGGGCACAGCCCTGATCGGCACAGACCTGTCCGTGGTCGTAAGCACCTCCCTGGTTACCCTATACCTGCGCCACCGCTTCGGGGAAGCAGGCGAACTCTATACCCTGCTCATCATGTCCCCCATGCTGTTGATCTTCGGAGAGATGATTCCGAAGGTTATATTCCAGCATTTCGCGGACAGGATAGCGCCCAGGGTTCTGCCGCTCCTTAAGTTTTTTTCATACATCTTCTACCCTATACTCATCACACTCATCGGAATGGCTGATCTATTGATGTTCATACTGCGAGCCGGGAGGGAAAAGACCAATCCATTTTTCACACGCGAACAACTACAATTCCTGCTTACAAGTTCACCCTTGCAGAAGTTCGAGAAGAAGCCAGAGCATAAGATGATCCGCAGGGTCTTCCGTTTCTTCGAGAGCACAGTAAAGGAAGTGATGATCCCTCTTATAGAGGTCCAGGCCTTCAAGGAGTCGGCCACGGTGAGCGAGGTCAAGAAGAGTGTCCGCGCCCTTCCCTACTCCCGTTACCCTGTCTACCGCGAGCGTGTAGATGATGTGGTCGGAGTACTGCACACCTTTGATCTCATCAACCTTCCTGATGAGGCGGCAACCATCAAGTCACTGGTGAGAGGAGTTGTCTATGTCCCTGAGACCATGCCTGTGGATGACCTGCTTTTACGGATGCAAAAGGAAAACTTCGCAATGGCCAGCGTGGTGGATGAATACGGCGGCTGTGTAGGAATCATCACAATAGAGGACATACTTGAGGAGATAGTGGGAGAGATCGAGGATGAACATGATGAGGTGCCGCGACTATTTCGCACCCTGGGCCCTAATCGCTGGCTCATCCAGGCCCGGATGGAAATTGACAGCATTAACGAGAACCTGGGCCTGAACCTTCCCGAAGACGAGGATTACGAGACACTGGGGGGACTATTACTATCCCGCCTGCACCACATTCCCCGAACCGGAGAGGTGCTCCGGTACCAGGACCTGACCTTTCTAGTGCGCAAGGCAAACCCCCGCGGAATAGAAGAGGTGCTGGTAAGCAGAGTTCCCAGGATAGAGACGGAGAAAATTCCGCAGGAATAGCTCACCGCAGAGAACGCAGAGAGCGCAAAGGGAAAATATAGAAGTAGCAAAATAGGTAACTGTCCCTATTTTTATATGCCCTATGGCCTTGATCTCGTGAATCATGTTTTATCCCGAAAAATGCAGTTCAACTGCATTGCATTTTCATATGTCATCATGATCATTTAGCCCGATTTGGGCAGGGCAAGCCCTGCCCCTACAACTGCATTTTTCGGGTTTATTGAAAATAGCGGACTCCGTTTTTGAAGATGCGCAGGCCATCCCCTTCATCCGGCAGGGGTTTTCCTTTCCGCCTGAGTTCATCCTTGATCCGGGTCCAGCGTGGATGGTTGGTGAATTGGAGGAATCTCTCCGGATGCGGCATCATCCCGAAGAGTCTCCCGCTCGGATCGCATATCCCTGCAATGTCATTCACAGACCCGTTCGGATTAAGCGGATACTCTCCAAGAGCCTGCGAGAATTCCGCCCGGGAATACCTGTACCCCACCTGGTCATTATTCTCTATCGCGCTGACTACATCCTCGGGTGCAAAGAACTTTCCCTCCCCATGAGCCACCGGGAGGTAAATTTCATCCACCCCTTCAGTCCAGATGCACTTGTTGCTCTCACGCTTGAGATACACCCAGCGATCCTCAAATCTGTTTGAATCATTGTAGGTCACTGTCACCCGCTGAGTCCGGTAATCACCACTCGGGTCAGCCAGCAGGCCATACTTGGCCATGACCTGGAAGCCATTGCAAATGCCCAGGATCAAATTCCCGTCATCTACAAACCGCCCTATCTCGTCCCCCAGGTTGGTCTTGTTCCGCACGGCCAAGACCTTGCCAGACGCAATGTCATCCCCGAATGAGAAGCCTCCTGGGAAAACAAGTATCTGATAGTCGCCGAGCTTTTTCGCACCGCTGATTAAATCATTGACATGAACCCGCTCGGCACGCCCGCCAGCCAGGTTGAACGCGAACTCGGTCTCGAAATCACAGTTGATCCCGTAGCCGGTCATTACCAATACTCTCGGCACTGCCATCTCTACCACCCCAGTGTCTTTTTGTAGCGGGAACTCAATTCCCGGACATCCGCCCGGAGCACCAGCTTATCCCGTGCATCCTTGACGACAAGATACCTGTCCTCGATCACCCTCCCCACAAGTGCAAACACATCGCCTGACATTATATCCTCGAACCGCTTTTGATCATCAGGCGACACGGTGACCACGAACCGGCTTTGGCTTTCAGAAAACAATATCTTGTCCCGCCTAAGCTTCCCCGCTTTCGGCACCTTGCTCAAATCCAGGTCCAGGCCCATGTCCCCGGCCATGGCTATCCTGGCAAAACCCATTCCCAGTCCCCCCATGCCTACTGCATGGCATGAAGCCAGAACACCATCCTCGATGGCCCGGTGTATCTTCCGGTATCGCATGAGCGCGGAACCCGTATCCACCCTCGGCACCTTCATTCCCCACATCCGGGAGCCGCACTCCTTCTCGCCCAGATAGGCAAAATACTCGCTCCCGCCACATTCATCTCTTGTCTCGCCCAGGACATAAACCAGGTCTCCGGGGGACTTTGCATCCAGGCTCACGCACTTGCGGATGTCATTCACCTTGCCCAGGCTGGAGATTAAGAGGGTTGGCGGGACAGAGATTTTGACAGGGTTGTTCTTTCCATCGAATCCCTTGAAGTCATTATACATGCTGTCCTTGCCGGAAATAAACGGAGTCCGGTAGGCAAGCGCGGTCTCGTAACATGCCAGTGTAGCGCGGCGGAGCTGGCCGAGTCTTTCCGGCTCATCCGAGGAGCACCAGCAGAAGTTGTCGAGCAGTGCGATGCGGTCGGGGTCTGCGCCTACTGCAACCACATTTCGTAAAGCGGTATCAATCCCGCAGGATGCCATGGCATAGGGGTCTATATCCCCGTACCATGGCAGGACTCCACAGCTCATCGCGACACCTGCAAGGCTTTCCAAAAGGGGTCTTATCACCACGGCATCCGAATGCACATCATCATTGACCCCTATAAGCGGCTTGATTACGGAGCCTCCCTGGACCTCGTGATCAAACTGCCGCACCACATATTCCTTGGAACAAATGTTTAGCCGACCGGCCATGTGGTAAAGGATTTGAGTCATGTCCCCGGTCTTCGGAAGACGCGGTAAAGGCAGTCTGGGAGTTTTCCATTTTGATTTGAGCTTGCGCTGTGGCAGTCCCTCATGTAGAAACTCAAGGTCAACATCCATGATGGTCTTGCCGTGCAGATACACCTTGCAGAGTCCTGAGTCATTGAAGCGGCCTATCACCGTGGCCTCGACATCCCGGGTCTGCATCAGTGCCAGGAACTCGGCCAGGTTTTCAGGTGGCACGGAATATGTCATGCGCTCCTGCGATTCGCTTATCCAGGTTTCAGATGGCAGAAGCCCTGAATACTTGATCGGCACCTTCTCCAGGTCAACCTCACACCCGCCGCACTCCCTAGCCATCTCTCCGACCGAGCAGGACAGCCCTCCAGCGCCGTTGTCGGTCAAGCTGTTATACAGGCCGCGGTCCCTGGCCTCTATCTGTGCATCATGCATCTTCTTCTGCGTTATGGGGTCTCCTATCTGGACTGCGGCCGCAGGGCTTCCCTCGTGCAGGCTCTCTGATGAAAATGTAGCACCGTGGATGCCATCCTTTCCCACGCGGCCTCCGGCCATGACAATGTAGTCGCCTGCCTGGGCCTTTTTGGAATATGAAGGTCTGCCGTTGATCTCCGCGGGCAAAAGCCCGACCGTGCCGACATATACCAGTGGCTTGCCCATATACCGCTCATCAAAAATAAGGAATCCCCAGGGAGTGGGAATGCCTGACTTGTTTCCGCCGTGCTCCACGCCTCGGCGCACTCCCTCAAATATAGCCCTTGGATGCAGAATCGGTCTCGCCCTGTCCCGGCCCCGGTAGGGCAGTTCACCCTTGTAATATGGATCACCAAAGCAAAAGCCGTAGATATTGATCACCAGCCTGGCCCCCTGGCCTGTTCCCATGGGATCGCGGTTCACGCCCACTATGCCGGTGATGGCTCCTCCGTAAGGGTCCAGGGCGGATGGCGAATTGTGCGTCTCCACCTTGTAACAGAGGTCCCATCCCTCGGTAAAACGGATCACCCCTGAGTTGTCCGTGAACACGGACAGACACCAGTCATCCTTTCCGAGCCGGGCCCGGATCTTCCCGGTCGCATCCTTGATATGGGAGCGGTAGACGGAGTTGATCTCGTCAAGCTGGGCCGCGAAGATGGTATGCTTGCAGTGCTCGGACCATGTCTGCGCAATGCTCTCTACCTCCACATCAGTGGGGTTCCTGCCTTTTGCCCGAAAGTGGTCCCGGATAATATACAAAGCCTCCAGGTCCAGGGCCAGTGGTCCGCGTCGAATCTCCGCGCCATCCGGCTCAACATGATCCAGTATTCCTTCCTTGCCCAGGCGAATCAGCTCATCATCGCTCACCTCAAGGTTCACCTCATCCACCCTGTCCGAGACCGGCAATTTAACCCTGGGCACAGGCGCGTGTATTCCGCGGGCATGCTTGAATTCAGCATGGCTCTTGATAAAAGAGCGCTCGATTAAAGGATTGTGAAGATAACCGGCAATCCGCTCAACCCCTTTCCGCGCGAGCTTTCCGCTCAGAAGGTATTGCCTTGAGAAATACACGGCCTCGCCCTCGGCGAACTCTATCTTCAAGAGGTCCTTGATTCCTTCCTTGCTTGTTCGGCCCACATTATCCGTGACACCGGGCAGGAACCCGATTTCGATTATCCAGTCAAAATCCTCGGCAATCGGGGAATTGACCCGTGAGTATTGTGTCAGTGGATCGGTGAATAGTTCCACGCGGCAGAGTTCAACCTGCTCTTTGCTTAAGTCCTTGTCCAGGGTGAATACATCCACGGTCTGGACACGCTGGAGTTTTATCTGGAGGTCTCTCTCGATCGTTGCGCAGACACTCTCGCCAAGAGCATCCTTAACCCCTGTTTTGAATTTCACTTCTATTCGGTCGGCCATCTCTCTCCCTCTAAAAATCCAGACTGCTGTGCCCCTCAAGGTTTCTTATATGGCATGACTCATTGATGTAACGGATCACAACCCTCTCCGGCCTGTATTCAAACAGGTTGATGCAGGCTGTGTCCTGGCTGATCTTCCAGAATTGGCTGACCCCCAGGCCGAGAATTCCAAGAAGGACGACCTTGCAGATCACCCGATGCGTGACCACTGCAATGGTCTCTTCCGGATGCCTCTCCGCTACCTCACGGATCGCGGCCATGGCCCGCTGTTGGGCCTGATCCAGGGTTTCACCGGCCGGAAAGACCGCCTTCTCCGGCCTTTTCATAAAATTCTCGAATATCTCCGGGTATCTGTCCCTGACCTCTTTCATCGGCATACCTGACCACTCGCCGAAATCCAGGTCTATCACGCCTTTCAGAACCTCCACGTTTCGGCCCTTGTCCCTGGCCAGCGGCTCGGCTGTCTCAATCGCCCTCTTAAGAGGAGAGGCATAGATGAACTGAATTCGCTCCTTCGCAAGAAACCGGGCAACTGCCTGGGCTTCCCTCTTCCCGTGCTCGCTGAGAGGCCGGTCAGCAAGGCCGCGAAATATCTTCTCCCTATTCCAGTCCGTCTGCCCGTGCCGGATTAAATAAATCAAAGACATCTTCTACAGGTCTTTCGGGTTTTACTCTGAAAAAATCTCAAGAGCTAAGCTAACACCAGCCATCCTCAGTGTCAACCATGAATTTACGGGACATTCCCCAAAATTTTGGGTTACAAATAGGCTTGTCCGAGAAGAGAGAAAATCTCTACTGTCCCGATGGGCATTAAGGAGTGACCACAGATCAAGACGAGGAGAGCGAACGGGGAGTGAGTGACGAAAAATCAACGACCAAAGTAATTGTCAAAAAGCACATGGCTAGACATTTTGTCAAGGTTCGCAGACCACCTT
>CAZOMR010000026.1:0-19585 GCA_964580655.1 uncultured bacterium | reverse complement strand
CGGGGAGGGCCGGAACTTTTCCCGCCTTTTCCCTTTCTACGCTGGAAGCCCGAATACGATAAACGCATCTTTGTAATCGAGAAATTCTATTATGATGACAGGCAAAATGTTCCTTCGATGTTAAATAAACTGAAACCAGGAATTTAAATCGTCAGCGCTCCATATCTTCGAGAAGGCGAACCAGGAGCCTTGTTCCCTTGCCTGTTGGCCCTATGCCGAAGTATGGGTGCGCCTTTTCAGTCCAGGCTGTGCTTGCTATGTCAAGGTGAGCCCACGGCATGTCCTTGACAAATCTTTTCAAGAACATCCCGGCCACAATAGTGCCGGCCTCCCGGCCCGCGCCTATATTCTTGATGTCCGCAACCTCGGATTTGACCAGGTCATCGTATTCATCCCACAAGGGCAATAGCCAGGTGCGCTCCCCCGCGGCCACTCCTGCTCCCGAGACCCTTGCAAGGAGCTCCTCGTTATTGCCCATCAAGGGAATGGCCTGGCTTCCCACGACCACAACAGCCGCACCGGTGAGCGTGGCCAGGTCTATGATGGCCCCGGGCTTGAGCCCCACCGCATGATGCAAGGCATCTGCAAGCACCAGCCGGCCCTCGGCATCTGTATTGGCAACCTCCACCGTGACTCCTGCCGCAGTGCGGATGATGTCCCCGGGCCGCTCCGCACCGCCCCCGGGAAGGTTCTCCGCCAGGGGCATAAGGCCATACACATTCACCTTGAGCGAAAGCCTGGCCGCGGCGCGAATGGCCCCCAGAACCGCGGCCGCGCCCGCCATATCGTATTTCATTTTATCCATATCCGCGCTCGGCTTGATAGAGATGCCCCCGGAGTCAAAAGTGATTCCCTTACCCACAAAAACAACAGGCCTGGTCTTCTTCTTCACGCCCTGGTAATGTAGCACCACAAAGCACGGCGGCATCCTGCTTCCCTGGCCCACCGCCAGGATGGCATTGTAACCCATCCTCTTCAGGTCGGCCTGTTTGTAGGTGCGGCAGGAGAATCCGAAGGACCTGGATGATTTGAGTTCCCTCGCGCTTTTCTCCGCAATGCGAGCGAAAGCCAAAGGCGGAAGGTCATTCCCCGGAGTGTTGATAAGTTGGCGCACGAAGTTAACCTCTTCGGCCACTATCCGGCCCCTCCGGAGACCCTTGTCAAGATACTTCCCACTTGAAAACAAGACAAGTGTGTCAATAGCCCTGGCGTTCTCCGGCTTCTTATACTCCGAATAGCGGTATGACCGAAGCACAGCTCCCTCCACAAAGCCCCTGGCCATTTCATGAAATGAAAGGCCTGCCAATTCTCCGGATCCGGAGGAATCCTCAGGGAGAAGCTCGGCATGCACGCGCCTTGCCTGGTAGCGGGAGAGGGCATTGACCATGGCTCCGGCCGCGCGGCGGAAGCTCTCCAGCTCAAGTCCTACGGACCCTTTAGACTTGGCGCTCGGTCCCAGCCCGATCAACACGACCAGGCCGAAGGGGGAGTCCTTTCCAAGAGGAACAACCACTGCCTCATCCTTTTTGCCCTTGAACCTTGAATTTAATACCCGGGACAGACTGCCTTGTCCTATCCTGTCTGCAAATCTTCCGGCCCGGGATAACTTAAGCTCATCTTCAAGAAACATGAGCGCAAGAGCATCAGCCCGCGTGTCCTCTATCTTTCCTTTTCCTGAAATGACCCTCATGACATACCTCCATTCTTTTCAGTCAGGCCAGCTCCAATGCCCGGATATACCTGTCCATGAATTCCTGATCAGCATTCAGCTCCACATGTCTGGTCCTTTTCGCCAAAGCCACGGCCCGGTCGAAATTTTCATTGTCCAGCATCAAGGCCGCGCCCATGCCTGCGCCATTCGGAATGGAATGCACTATCTCCTCCGGCACCGGAGGGATTATTCCCAGCTCCAGGGCATCCTCCACCTGAATTTGGCCTCCGAAAGACCCAGTGAGGATAAGGCGTCGGAGTTTTTCAGGCTTGAGGCTTTCTTGCTTGAGCAGGGTATCAAGTGCGGCCCGGATAGCGCCTTTGGCTTTTTGCACCTCCCGGATGTCATTCTGGCTGATGTATACCCCTGGTGCAAGCTCGATCTGATTATGCTTACGGCTTTCAGGGGCCAGGATTCTTCCGCTTCGGTCAATGTGGCCGGTCTTTATAAAAAGCCTGACAAGACTCAATAGCCCAGAGCCAGCTATGCCGCGAGCCTGCACACCTCCGATGGTGTCCAGTTTCAGGTCTCCGTTCTCTGCAAGATGTGCGGAAGTGATAGCCCCGGGAAGCGCGCGCATTCCGCAGGATATATTGACTCCCTCAAACGCCGGGCCTGCCGCAGTGCTTGCCACCATGATCCGGTCTCCGTTTGTGAGCATGATCTCGCCGTTTGTGCCAATGTCCACAGTGGCCGATGGCTCGCGCTCGTTTTCAAACCCGAAATAGAGTATGCAGGCCAGTGCATCTGAGCCCACGAAGCCACCTATTACCGGTGGAAACCTTACTGGGATATTTTCGTTGAAGTGCTTCCCGAGAAATCCGTGTTCTGCGTCCATTGTATCAAGTGAGTGCGGCTGAAAAGGAATTCTAACTAAGTTGCTTACAGGCAGGCCGAGTGCCAGATGATGCATCGCGGTATTACCCACGACCACGGCGCGGCGGATACGATCCTTCACAGCCTTGCCAGGCTTGAGGCCCGCTACCGCATCATGTATGCTTTTTTCAGCAAGGGATTTCAGCTCCTGGGTCTGGCCCGATACCGCGGCCGCCAGTCGGCTGATGATTTCCGCTCCAAAGCATACCTGCTGATTGAGCACGGCATAGCCGGCATGGACCCTGCATTCCGCCAGGGTAACAAGAAAAGCTCCGACCGTGGTAGTGCCCAGGTCAATAGCAAGGCCCAGGTCTCCCCGGAGCTTCCTTGCGTCAACTTTTGCACCAAAGATTTTATCAGTGTGCACCGCGCCTGCCTGGACTGTCACCTCCACATCTCCAAGTATCCTGGCCTGACAGGCAAGGCGTAAATGCTGGTTAATCTCTTCCCTGCTCAAATGCTCTTTTTCAGCATCTGTCAGCGGAGAGAGTTCTCCGTGGACCTCCACTTTGCACTTGCCGCATTTGCCCATTCCCGCGCATGGCCGGTCAAAGATTATGCCAGCGGCAAGGATGATCTCCGCGAGAAGGTCTCCGCTCCGCGCAGGCATGTGCAAGTCCGCATCGGGTGTATGGATGGTCAATTCAGACATGGTAATCTTTTACATGTTTTTTCGGAGCAAGGCAAGCCCTTCCGCCGCAGGATTAACATTATTAGGAAGAAGGGCTTTCATCAGTCCCGACCCTGGGCAAGTCTCTCTTCCACGGCCTGAAAGGCCTCATTCACGCTGATGGCATAAAGGCATTCGGGCCGATCCTTCAGACAGTGCACAGTCTTGGCATTATAGATGTTGATGCAGGGCGAGCAATCAATGTCCTTGTAAAGCACAGTGTGGTTTTTTCCAGTGGGGCCGAAGAGAACGGGAGTTTCCGGGCCGAAGAAGCTGACGGTGGGTGTGCGGGTCAGGCTTGCGAGATGTAGCGGGCCGGAATCATTGGTGATAAGTACACTGGCGCGTTTGAGAAGGCCGATCAGTCCCTGCAAGTTGAGCCTTCCAGCCAGGTTCAAGCACCGGGCATGATCCGCGAGCTGATGGTGCAATCCTCTCACATATTCCGCCTCATCTGCCCCGCCGATCAGGACAGGTGTTCCCAGACCAGCGTTGATGATACGGTCGAGCAGTGCTACGAAGTAATCCTCCGGCCACCTTCGCTCCAGGGCCAGGGTGCCGGCGTTGGGATTGACCACGAGTATGGTTTCATCCGCTCTCACTCCGGCATCCTCAAGTGCCTTTCTGGCCTCGGTTTTTGCAGTATCGGTGACTGGAATCTCGATTTCTCTTACAGGTTCTGTCTTGTCGTCCAGTTGCCGGACCAGATTCAGGAAGTTATCCCTTGCATGCCAGTAAGGGCTGAAAGCCACACGGCGGTTGTGCAGGCTTCCGCGCCAGACATGCCCTGAATGAAAGCCGACTCGTAAAGGCGCGCCCGAGATATAAGAGACCATGGCTGAGAAGCGGGTCAGGTATTCCAGGTCAATCACAGCCTGGGCATGTATGTTTCGCACCTGATTGAGAAATCGGGTTATCTTCACCGGGATATAGGATGATGGGCCAGCGAGGTCCAGGAATTGATAGGAATCCGCAAGTTTGAGTACCTCGCATATCTCCCTGTTGGATGCAAGTGTGGCAAGATGAATTTGTGAATCCGGATAAGCGCGATGAAGGGTCTTGAAGACCGGCACAGAAAGTATAAGACCTCCCATGCCCCAGAACTTGATGACCAGTATGCGATCAAGATTCTTCGGTGCGGCCTGCTCAGAGCTAAGGCGGTCGTGTGTGCGGAGCAGGGCACATAGAACCTGGCCCGCATAGCGGTCAATCGCTTTCATGGTTGATACCTGCACCTTAAGCCTCTCTCATATCAGACCCAGTCCCGAAACTCCCTGAGCATACGCCACATCTGGCTGATGCCGGATCTGGACATAAACCGGCCGGGGATATTCAATAGCCTTCTCGGGGACAGATAGAATGAGTAATAGGCTTTCCGGCGCCATTGCATGATCTCGTGAGCGCTCATCGTAGGAAGGTCAAGCACTGAGTAGTTCTGTTCAAACAGTGTCCAGTCAGTGGTGTTGAGCCAGCCTTGTTTCTTGGCCTCGATGTAGAGCCGTGATCCTGGAAACGGGACTGCGCAGTAGAACTGGGCAAAGTCGAGCGGCAGGGAGCGTGCGAATTCAATGGTCTTGCGGATTGTATCCTCTGTCTCTCCGGGAAAGCCGATGACCATGTGCGCGGTGACATCCAGGTGTGCGCGCTTTGCCATAAGCACTGCTTCTCGGTTCTGGTCCACGGTTACTTTCTTGTTCATGGCCTTGAGCATTTCATCCGAGCCGGATTCCAGGCCGTATCCTATCATCCAGCATCCTGCGGCATGAATTCTCTCAAGGAGTTCAGGATCAACCTGGTCTGGCCGGGAGTTGCATACCCATGCGATGTCGAGCCTGGCCTTGATGATGGCCTTTGCCACATCCTTGGTCCATTCCGGGTTGAGGGTGAATGACTCTGCCCAAAACAGGAAGTCCCTGATGCCGAATTTGGTTTTGATCCAGTCAAGTTCTCGCACGAGCCTTTCTGGACTTTTGAGCCGAATCTTGCGGCCGTAGTAAGTGGAATCAGCGCAGAACTCGCATCCATAAGGGCATCCGCGGTTAGTTCCGACAAGGAGGAACGGCCGATTGGAGAAGGGCATGCGATAGAGGTCTCTCTTCACGAGATGCCAGGCAGGAAAGGGGAGTTTATCCAGGTTCGCAGAGTCGCGGTCAGGGTAGTGTCTTATCTGGTCGCGTTCCCGCAGACTCAAGCCGTGCACGCCGGCAAGGGATTTCTTTAGCCTCAGCCTCTCCGCGGCCTCACGGATCGTAAGCTCCGGCTCGCCACGGACAATTCCGTCCAGATCGGGTTCCATCTCAAGGCAATCATCGGGAAGAGCCGTGACATGAATGCCTATTGCCAGTGTGGTGATACCCGGGAAAGCCTCTTTGAGCATCGCGGCTGTCTTCAGGTCAGCCTCGATGGAAGGGGTGGCCGTGTTGATCACGGCCAGATGCGGCGGGTACTTTTTTGCCCTTGAAAGGAGGCCCTCGATTCCAAGCCCTTCGATGATACAGTCCACCAATTGACACTGGAAACCTTCTTGCTCTAATGTCGCGGCGATGCTGGCAAGAGAGATGGGAGACCAGACAGCAGTCCAGGCGCCCTTTCTCTGCATGCACCGGCCCTCGCGCACCATCTCCACTCCTTGCGGGGCAGGGGGATTGACCATCAGGATATTCATGATTTCATCTTTCCTTAAACCTAAAAAGTGTAGTTAAGTTTTTTTATTAAACCGCAAAGACGCAGAGAACGCAAAGAAGAAATAATCAAGTTTAAGACTAAAGTAAGGCGCTGATGTAACCCGCCATTGCTCTGCAAGGGTGGGCATATATCCTGCTTCGCAGGAATGGCAAATTTCAAATTTCAGATAACAAAGGGTCATTTTTTTATCCTAAGTCTTAAATCGCAAAGATTTACATTTTTTTGAACGCAAAGAGCCAAAGATCGCAAAGAAGATCCTGTTTTATATTCTCCCCTTTGCGTCCTTTGCGTCCCCTATGGGTCTGGAGGATCTGCGGTAAAATCATTTCGTCCTCAACTGCAAAATCCGGGTTAAAAGAGTTCGCGGAATAGTCTGATGAAAAACTTGGGCGCCTTGCGAAAAGTGGGAAGCTTGGAGCGGCCAGATGCCCTGGCATATTCATGGCTCGGAATCTCTCCGACGCGAAAGCCCATCTTCAAAGCCTTCATGACCATTTCGTGCTCGATGTCAAAGTCGTCGGCTTCAAGATCGAGAGCCTGGGCGGTTTCCCTGCGAATAGCGCGGAATCCGTTAAGGCAGTCCGTGATCTCCTTCCGGAAACGGTAGCTGATGATAATCGAGAGGATGTTGCCACCGAGGTCCCGGATAAGATGGGTAAAGTTTGGGTGCATATCATCGCTTCCTCCGCGCCAGCGCGATGCTATGACCATATCAAGCTCGTTTTCAATGATCTGCGCGGTCAGCCTGGGGACATCCTGCGGATCATGTGAGCCGTCCGCATCAAGGAATACCAGCACATCGCCTGTGGCTTCCCTGATCCCGGTCTTATACCCGTCGCCCTTTCCTCGACCTCCATCTTGAACCACCCGCACGCCTTGTGCTTTTGCCACATCTGCCGTGCGGTCAATGGAATGTCCGTCCACCACAAGAACCTCGTGCACAAGCCCTTTCAGCTTCTCTATCACCGGGCCAATTGAGGACTCCTCATCACGGGCAAGGATACAAGCTGTAACTTTCATCCAACCTACCTCAAGGACTGTAATATAAAATCAATTCTTTACCTGGATTGCGAATTCCGATAAAACCTATCGGGTCATCAGGCACATCGGCCCTGAACAACTCTGCTTCCGGCTCGGCCTTGAATCCAGGATCATAATGATACTTGATGATAACCTCATTCCCTTCCGGGCACAGATCGCTTAGTCTGATCCGGTCATAGTCCGCCTCAGTTGTTCCCCGGCCCTTTAAGAAAAAATCAGGGTCATAAGTGAATTCAAAGACAGCTATATCACGAAAAATCGCTTTCTCGTTAACGAGGTCTTTTATTCCGCGCAATTTGTTTTTGCTCGCATCAGACCAGCAGACCGCCCACTTGATATTATACAACCGAACCCGGTCCATGAGCCAGTCTTCAGAGGATTTCTCTATCTCGCGGTCAAGGAACCTGCCATCATGGAACCCCACATGATGATGCTTGATGAAGGCATTGGGCAAAGGGCCACCCACGCATTCGCGAGGAAGAAGGGCAGGGAGGATACCAGGGAAGCGCGTATGTCCGTAAGGAAGGATTCCGCCCTCCCATACATTGTTGTCCTCGATCATTATCCGGGCTTTCTGGTCAGTGTTTTGTTCGAGCCAGTTTAAGAGTTCCATGACTTCCGGCGGAAAGGATGCGCTGAGAGGCGAGACCGATGGAAAGTATCTCCAGCTTGGCATTATCATGAGGGCCGATAGTATCACGATGAAGGCTACTGCCGCGGCGGCTCTTTTCCACTGATATGCGCGCGCAAGACCGAGCCCGCTGAGTGGAAGGAGCAGGAAATACAATGCAGTGACATACCTGTAAGGCTGAATGTGCCGGAGCCCGGGGGCGAAGGATCCGAAATATGTAAGCAGGAAAAACCCGGAGATGACCGTGACAAAAAACCAGAACTCCGGGTGATACTCTTTCTTGCGCCATAGCGAGAGAGCACCAGAGAGGGCTAATCCAATGATGAAGAGCCGGGAGAGTGGAATGGAGTAGTATGCCTGAAAGGGAATAAGGTCTTTGATGAACCGGACAGGGTCCGTATTCTGAAAGAAAGTGGTTGAGGGGTCTTCTATCTTTAAGGGAATAAAGTGGATAAGCGGGATAAGCCAGAAGGCATTGACGAGCAATGTCCAGATTGCAAGGGCGACTAAAGCGATGACAGAGCGGGTATCGAGCTTATGTCGAAATGCGATAATCAGCAGGATGGCTGGAACGGGGATCAGTATAAGCGCGGTCTTGTGAATGAGGATGGCGATGGGTAGAGCGATAAACAGGCCGATGATGGCCCTTTTTGATCCATGTTTCAGCCAGCGGTAAAGCAGGCTTAGCGGAAAGAGAAAAAAGTTCAGGATAAAAGCCCCTGAAAGCATTCCCCATTGACCGAAGATCGCATCCTCTGCGAGCCAGAAATAGACAGTTCCGAGCGCGGCCGCGGCCAGGGCTGAAAGCGGCTTTAGCCCGAAGTTTTTCAGTGAGAAAAAGAGAAACACCGGGACCAGTGTGAAGCTTGCAAGATAAAAGACCTTGATCGCCATTCCTGTGGAGAGAAAATTCAGGGCCAGTGAGGTTATCTGTACAGGCAGGCTCGAGTTGAACACGAAGTCAAGCGGGTAGCCAGCCATGTAATACGGGTCATACCCCCAGATGCGGCCTGAGACCTGATAGAATGACCGGGCCGCATGGGACCAGTAATACTGCGAGCACCAGTCCACATTGAGAATCGGGCCAGGGCTGATGATGTCCCTGAGACTCGCGAAAGCGGCGAGTGTGAAAAAGATTTGAAGCGCACAAAGCACAATCATGCCGACATGATGTTTTTCAAAGCGAGGATTGCGCATGGATAGAAGTGCGATGGTACTCCTTATCCGAAGTAATGTTGCATCTTTCGATAAAATGAGTAGCGGAAGAAAATTTTCTTTAACGATGGTTCGTGAATCAAGTCGCGGGTCAGCTCCCGCAGGTTATACATGAAGAAGCTTCTGCGGCGGCGCCCCAGGATGCGAGCCCTACTCTCAAGCACATCCTCGTAAGTGAGGTTCGGCAGTGTGAGCGGAAGTTTTCCCGCCTGGGTCCGTTCCAGGTAATAGTCAAGGTCTCCGAAATCTGTTACATTGATCAAGCCTTTTTTCTGACAATCTTCCATCAGGTAGGTTCCCAGAAGCGGAGTGCAGATGGATATGTGCACCGTGTCCGGCTTAATCTCCTCGATCAGGTTCTCTGTAAGGCGCAGGCTCTCGCGGGTCTCCCCCGGTGCACCAAGCAGGACATAGGCATGGCTACGGAACCCGTATTTTTTACAGAGGGCAAAAGCTGATCGGGTCTGCTCCACCGTGATACCCTTGTTAAGGGAATCAAGTATCTCCTGTGACCCGGACTCAATACCGAACAGGATATAGTAACAGCCTATTTCTTTTAAGGTCCTTGCGGTTTCATCGTCAAAGATGTCCACGCGGCTGTTGACCACACAGCGGAACTTTTCATTGAAACCAGCCTTCCGGATTAGAGTAGAGATCTCTCTCAGCCATTTGCGGTTCGTGGTGAAGACATCGTCATTGAAGAAGAAGTCTGAGACATGATATTTTTCATGTAGTTGCTTGATCTCTTCCACCACGAGTTCCGGGGATCGGAACCGCATTTTCTTTCCGAACATCCTATGCAGGGTTGGCTGGCAAAAGCTACACCGGAAGGGACAGCCCCGGCTGACATGTAGGTTGACAGCCCTGCTTGTCAGGTAGAGATGGTGCACATCCAGGATGTCCCTGTCCGGGATGGGAACAGTGTCCAGGTCAAGGGCCTTGCTGGGCCGTGGATTGACGCGTAATTCCCGATCCTGCCTGAAGATCAGGCTGGGTATTTCAGATAATTCACCCCCCTGTTCAAGAACCGAGACCAGTTCTGGAAGGATTTCTTCTCCCTCGCCTTGTATGGCAAAGTCCAGTTCAGGGATCATTTCAAGGCTCTTTTCCGCAGCGATAGATGGATGGGGGCCGCCCATCATGGTGCGGGCTCCAAGGGCCTTGGCAATAGAGATGATCCGACGCGAGTTTTCAAAGAAATTAGTCAAGGTCGAGACACCGACCAGGTCGGGATGAAATTTCTTTAGCTCCATTTCTATGCGGTTGAAATTCCTGTCAAAGCTGGCATCAAAACAGCGAACATCCTGGCCCTGGTCGCGTAGTATGGTTCCGAGTGTGATGATGCCTAACGGAGGCCACATTCCGTGCACCTGATCGCGAAGCCTGGGGTATACAAACGCAATCTTCATATTTTCTCTTGAAATTTTGATATTTTCAAAAAATAGGTTAACATGATCAAGCAAGAAGGTCAAAGGTGTGCGGATCAGGCCGAATATATCTTCAGACCTGCGGATGCTTGCCATCTGGAGGATGCTTGCCATCTGGCTGGTTATTTTCTTTTCAGGGCTGTCAGTTTTCTCCGGCTGTTCCCGGAGTCAGAATGCCCCGAATGTCATTTTGATCATTGTGGATGCCCTGCGTGCGGATCACCTCGGGGCTTATGGCTATGCCCAGAAGACCAGCCCCTTTTTCGACCGCTGGTGCAAGCAGGGCGCGCTTTTTGAGCATGTCACGAGTCAAAGCTCCTGGACCAAGACCTCTATGGCAAGCCTGCTCTCCGGCCTTGAGGCCGAGACTGTCCAGGTATTCCTTTACGAGGACACCTTACCGGAAGAGGTTGATACCCTTGCCGAGATACTTTCCCGACACGGATACCAGACCGGGTATGTCCAGACCAACCCGTGGCTTCTGGATAAATTCGGCTTTCACCAGGGATATGATGATTATGCTCAATTGGGTCCTGATACCGAGAACTGGCCGGAGAAAAAGGTGGCATACAGAGCCTGGGCTGTTAACGAGCAGGCTCGTATATGGCTTTCCGGCAGGGACAGGGAAAGGCCATTCTTTCTTTACCTTCATTACATGGATGTGCACAGCCCCTATATTCCTCCTCCGCCCCATAACCGGCTCTTTGATCCCGAGTTTCCCAGGGAACTCAGGGACTATATCTTTTCCCTCAAGTTCCTCTATGATGATCTGACCTTCTCGCCCCTTGCAGAGAAGCTCTTTGAGAAACTCAAGAAGGATCAGGACATGCTCTCTCACCTCATCAGTCTCTATGACGGGGAGATTCATTATTTTGACCAGGAATTCGAGAAACTGATAGCTTATCTGGAAAAGATGGGTCTGCTTGAGAATACCCTGATCGTTTTAGCGTCGGATCACGGAGAGCAGTTTCTTGAACACGGAAAGCTCCGTCATGCCAACAGCCTTTACAGGGAGGAGTTGGAGGTGCCGCTGGTCTTCTCGCTACCACGGCGCGTGCCACCGGGCAAAAGGATAGCCCAGCATGTACGAAACCTTGACATCCTGCCGACAATTCTTGATATTCTCAGGATCAAACATGACTTGAGGCTTGCGGGCCGAACCCTTACACCTTTCTTTAAGGGGCAAGCCTATTCAGGCAAGGGGCAGATGGTTCCCGCGTTTTCCGGGCTAAAGATGATAAATGACACCAGGCAAAAATCAGCCCGGCCGAGAGATGACCTGGATTATGCCTCGATCCGCTATCGGGAATGGGTCTTGATCCGGGATCGTATCAAAGGCTCGGAGGAGCTTTATAACCTGACCCAAGACTCTGGCGAGAAGCATGATCTGGTAAGACAAAGGCCGGACATTGTTGAAGATTTATCATTGAGGCTGGATGAACACTTCCGGAGTGCGGCTTCTCTGCGGGAAGAGCTCGGCATGCCTGGTGTCCCGGTCAAGACCTTGATTGATGACGAGACCAGAAAGCGCCTTGAAGCCGTGGGATATTTCACTCGGTGAAAAATATGAAGAGAATCCTGGGCCTGGATTGGGGGGAAAAGCGATTGGGGGTAGCACTGTCGGACCCACTCCAGATCACTGCAGGGGCTTTGGGGCATCTGGTTCGCAAGAACCCGGATACAGACCTTGAAGAGCTGGCAAGATATATTAATGAACACGAGGTCGGGGAGATAGTGATTGGTCTGCCCTTGCATCTTGACGGGGGAAAGGGAGAGTCTGCAGAGGCCGCCTGCGCTTTTGCACAAAGCGTGCGCGAGCGCTTCGGCCTGCCAGTCCAGCTATGGGACGAGCGGATGAGCACTGTGGCTGTGGAGAAGATGCTGATCTCAGCGGATGTAAGCCGAGAGAAGCGGCGCAAGGTAAAGGATGGTCTGGCCGCGGCGTATTTTCTCCAGGGCTTTCTTGATGCCCGCCAGGGGGAAAGAGAATCTCATGACTGACATGCCTTCCAGCCATGGGTCTGAATTCAGGGGGATATTCTTGAGCGGGCTTGTGCTTTTGGCCCTGTCTTTAATCCTTATCCTTTTTTTGAATTTCTATGTGTTCCTGCGTGCTCCCGGGCCAGGGCCTGGCCAGGTCGCTGTGCGAATTACAGTATTGCCGGGCATGACCTTTGACCAGGTTGCGGAGATTCTAAACGAACAAGGGATCATCCGGGATGTGGATATGTTTCGATGGCTGGCCATGGAGCGAGATGTTATCACCCGTATCCAGGCAGGCGAGTTTGATCTGAAAGCCCAGATGACCCCCGGGGAAGTCCTGGACCGTCTGGTATCCGGCAGGCCAGTGGAATACAAGATCACGATTCCAGAGGGTTACAATTTGAGGCAGATCGCAGGAATCCTGGACCAGGGTGAGATGTGGTCCGGAGAGAGGTTTCTTGACCTGGCATCTAGCCCGGAATTCGCAAAGAGCATCGGTATCCATGCGAAAACCCTGGAAGGATACCTTTTCCCTGATACATATCAGTTCCCGCGATGGGCAAAAGAAGAGGACCTGATAAAGACCATGGTAAAAAGGATGAAGCAGGTCTTTGGCCAGCAAGAGCTTGCAAGGATGCAAGAGCTTGGAATGACCATGCACGAGCTGATTACACTGGCCTCCCTTATCGAGAAGGAAACCTCCCTGCCAGAGGAGCGGCCATTGATTTCTTCTGTGTTTCACCAGCGCATTCAGCGCGGAATCAAGCTCGAATGCGACCCCACAGTGATCTATGGCATGCCTGATTTTGACGGCAACCTTCGTCGGCGAGACCTTGAAAAATGGACTCCTTACAACACCTACCTCAATCACGGTCTGCCACCTGGTCCCATAGCCAGTCCTGGTAAAGGTTCGATCCATGCGGCTTTGTATCCTGAAGAGAGCACCTACATTTATTTTGTTTCCAGGGGGGATGGCACGCATGTGTTCTCCCGGACATTTGCCGAGCACCAGGAGGCGATAAGGCGCTATCAACTGCGACGGAGGTAAGGTTTAAGGTGTCGCTTCTGGTCAAGGAGCTCTTTCGCACCATCCAGGGGGAAGGCGTCTTTTCAGGTTATCCGTGCGCGCTTGTCAGGCTCTCCGGCTGTAACCTGCGTTGCAGATATTGCGATACCACCTATGCATACGAGGGGGGCCGGCGCTATCGCCCGGAGACTATTATTGGCAAGGTCAAGAGCATGGGAGATGATCTTGTGCTAGTGACCGGCGGGGAGCCGCTTTATCAAAAGGACACCAGGGCATTCCTTCAAGAGCTTGTGAAAGGCCGTGCGAAAGTAATGCTTGAGACCAATGGCTCATACCCGATCCAGGACCTGCCGCGCCAGATACACCTTGTCATGGACCTGAAATGCCCTGGCAGTGGAGAGGTAAAAGCGAATTACTGGCCCAACCTGAAATGGCTTTCGCCCGATGATGAGGTTAAATTTGTCTTGACTGATCGCAGGGATTATCTCTGGGCCAAAAGCCAGATTAGCAAACATTCGCTCGCGGGAAAGGCCCGGATAAACTTCTCTCCTGCCTTCGGAATACTTCCCCCTGATCTGCTTGCCGCATGGATACTGGAAGACCATGTTCCGGCACGATTAAACCTTCAAATCCACAAGCTGATCTGGAAAGATAAGAATCAGGGAAGATAATCTGGTAGAATAGCAAAGATGTCGGACCAGTTTTCTAATAGTGACGGGAACGATAAAACTCGGCGGCGAATTACCGGCCCGGTCGAGGCCATCGGGAAGAAGGTGCCGACCCTGATGATCATTCACGGCCGGAGTATCGGGGACAGGTATATCCTGGACAAACCGAGTATTACGCTGGGCCGTATCCCTGAGAACGACATAGAGATAAGCGATCCCATGATTTCCCGGCATCATTTTCGTATCGTTCGCGAGTCCGTGGATAGACTTGTGCTCATTGATCTAAAGACCACCAATGGAACATATTTGAATGACCAGCATGTCTTTGAGGCAGTGCTTTCAGATGGTGACCGGATCAAGGTAGGCGAGACTGTGCTCCGGTTCAGCTACCACGATGAGGTTGACATCAGGTATATGGATGAAATAAGGGCAATGATCCACCTGGACAACCTTACCGGGCTTTTGTGCAAGCGCACCTTTGACTATGAGTTGGACAAGGTGCTCTTTGATTACCGCGATCGAGGAGAGCCACTCAGCGTGGCCATGATGGACCTTGACTTCTTCAAGAATGTCAATGATACCCACGGTCATAATACCGGAAGTTATATCATCTCACGCATCGGGGAGCTGATCCGCAAGGTTGTTGCGGACAAGGGCGTGGCAGGAAGGTTTGGCGGAGAAGAATTTATAGCGTTTTTTCCAGGACAGGACAGGGAGCAGGCATGGGTGCTCTGCAACAAGCTCCGCAGGGAACTGGAAGACTCCACTTTTTATTACGACGGCGCAAGCATAAAGATAACCATCAGCATAGGGATAAGCGAATATCCACGGGATGGAAACGATCCCAAGACACTCGTGAAAAAGGCGGACCAGGCGCTTTACCAGGCCAAGGGCAATGGACGCAACAAGGTCTGCATCTATGGGATCGAGGATGTGCCCTTCAAAGAGGAAGAGCCATGAACGGGATACAGGAAAGCAATATGGCGAAGGATAGAGAGGAGACAATAACATGCTTGATGACCGGGTAGTCTGGAAGGATGGAAAATTCATTCCCTGGAAAAAGGCCCAGGTGCACCTCATGTCCCACAGCTTCGGTCGGGGGTCAGCCATCTTCGAGGTGATCTCGTGCTATCGCACTGATGAAGGCACCATGATCTTCCGTCTGCCAGATCACATGAGAAGGCTTTTCAACTCCGCCCGGATGATCTATATGAAAATTCCTCTTACCAAGAAACAACTCAGCGAGGCTGTCAAAAAGACCGTGGCAAGAAACAGGGTTGGGTGGGGAATTGTCAAGCTGGTCTGTTATTACCCCGCAGTGGAGTTCGAGTCCGTGCCCCATGATAAAAGAATCAGCATAGCCATTGTGGCCATTGACTTCAAACGCGATTTTCCTATAAGCAAGCTGGGCGAGGATGCACTCCCGAAAGCCGCAATATCTCGCTGGCGCAAATACCATCCAGATACTGTGCCGGTTCATTGCAAGGCCGCGGCAAACTACTTATCACCAATGCTCGCAAAGCTGGAGGTGCAGGCCCGGGGATTCAATACCCCCATTCTTCTTGATACCCAGGGATACCTGGCCGAGGGCGCGACCGAGGCATTCTTCTTTGTAAAAAACGAAAAAATTTATACCTCGCCCCTGGACAACATCCTTCCGAGCATTACAAGGGCATCGGTTATAGAGGTTGCAAGGGATTTGAGGATTCCGCTGTTTGAGAAGAAGATCAGGCCTTCCCATATCCTTGCGGCGGACGAGGCCTTCTTCTCATCAACTGTGGTCAAGGTATGGGCAATTAAAAAGCTGGAAAAAAGAAAGCTCCCTGCGCCCGGACCTGTAAGCCTTCTGCTGATCCAGGCATTCGATGAAATCTGCACGGGAAAATCAGCGCGGCATAGAAAATGGCTCACGCCAGCAGGCAGGCCATCATCAGGAAAGCGGAAAGGCTGAATACATTGAAAAGAATTCTGCTTGGCGCCTGCCTTTTATACATTTCATCTCTTGTCGGAGTCGCGAATGCGGAGGATCTCGAGCGGCTCAGGCTTGCGACAACTACGAGCACTGAGAACTCCGGGCTCCTGGAATATATTCTTCCAGAGTTGGAAAAAAAGACCCGGCTCAAGCTGGATGTGATTGCAGTTGGCACAGGAAAGGCCCTGAAGCTGGCTGAAAACGGCGATGTGGATGTGATACTGGTCCATGCGCCTGCCGCGGAGAAGGCCTTTATGGAAGCAGGCTTCGGGGTCAACCGCAGGCTCGTGATGCAGAATGACTTTATCCTCGTGGGTCCTCCGGAAGACCCTGCTGGCTTGAAGAGATGCAAAGAGCTTGCGGATGCGATCAGGGTAATATCAAAGGATTCCCGGGCGGTCTTCATATCCCGGGGGGATGAGTCCGGCACACACAAGAAGGAAAAGTTCTTGTGGAAAAAATTCGGCGCCAAGCCACCTGCATCGCGTTATCTTGAGATCGGCCAGGGCATGGATGCTGGCTTGAGGGTTGCGGATGAAAAGCGGGCCTATACACTATGCGACCGGGCTACCTATCTTGCGCTCAAGGACAGCCTGGAGCTTGGCCTGCTTTTTGAGGGTGCAGAGGAGCTTACCAATCCTTACTCTGTCATCGCAGTGAACCCTGCCCGGTTCCCGGGGACCAACTACCACGGAGCCATGAGATTCATTGCCTGGCTCACAAGCCCTGAAGGCCAGACCCTGATCGGAAGTTATAAGAAATATGGACAGATACTCTTTCATCCACTTGCCCTCACAACCGGCGCAGGGTATTCCCTTGAGCAAAAAGAGAAGAAGAGAATTCTCGATATAGAGGTCTTCAACATTGTGGGGCTGTCACTCAGGGTCTCGCTCTTCGCAACACTCATTGCCGCGATTCTCGGAGTTCCTCTGGGTCTAAGCCTTGCCGCACGCGAATTCCGCGGTAAGAGAACCGTGGTCATGATAATGAACACTCTCTTTTCTTTGCCAACAGTTGTTGTCGGCCTTTTCGTGTATGCCCAGATCTCAAGGAGCGGCTGGCTTGGAGGGTTTAACCTGCTTTATACCCCCTTCGCGATTATCATCGGCCAGGTAATCCTTGCTTTGCCTATCATCACCGCTCTGACCTATGCCGCGACGCAGGATGTGGACGCCAGGGTCCGGCCTACGGCCCAGACCCTGGGAGCCAATACCATTCAGGCCGCGCTGGCTGTGCTTTCCGAAAGCCGCGCAGGTATTCTCGCCGCAGTGGCTTCCGGGTTTGGCAGGGTGATAGCGGAGGTTGGCTCTGCGCTAATGCTCGGAGGCAATATCAAGGACCTCACCCGGACCATGACCACCTACATAGCACTGGAGACATCCAAGGGGGAATTCGCAAGGAGTATCCTCCTGGGAGTGATCCTCCTCAGTGTGGCGCTTGCGGTCAACATCCTGATTCATCGCCTGCTCAGGGAGAGGAGAAGATGATGTTTGAATTGAAGGACATCATCAAGACTTATGGAGGCAGGAAGGTGCTTGAAATTCCTTGTTTGAGCATCCGCGACAAAAAGATCACTGCACTGGTCGGGCCTAACGGCGCAGGCAAAAGCACCCTGCTCAGCATCCTGGCTTTTTTGCAAAGACCTGAATCAGGCCGCATATCCTTTCAGGGAAAGGAATTAAATTATTCAAGGTCTGAGCTGAGGGATATACGGCTCAAGGTTACCATGGTTGAACAAAATCCTTTTATTTTTCGCGGCACGGTTTTTTCTAACATAGCTTATGGACTGCGCGTTCGCGGAGTGAACCGCATTGAGTGGAAGCCCATGGTGGAAGAGGCGCAGAAGAGGGTAGGGCTTTCAGGCTTTGCCTCCCGGGATGCAAGGGGCTTGAGCGGCGGAGAAATCCAGCGGCTCGCGCTCGCAAGAGCTTTGGTTCTCAAGCCCTCAGTCCTGCTTCTGGATGAACCCACAGCGCATGTGGATTCCGGACGCACGGCATCAATAGAAAACCTGATCATCGAGCTATATCACGAGTTGAATTTTACCGTGGTTCTTGCCACCCATGACCCGGATCAGGCACAACGCCTGACAGATAAGATAATATCCCTTGATTCAGGCCGGATTGAAAAAGAATAACAGCCTGGTTCTGGAGAAAAAGGAGGATAACCATGATTGAGAGAAAAGTACATCCTCTGGTCAGGGAGACCAGGATCATTCTTGTGGCCGGGGTTTACGACTCCCTGAGCGCCAGGCTGGCTGAGCGTGCTGGCTTCAGGTCAGTGGTCATTACAGGCTACGGCGTGGCCGCATCTCTTATCGGGGAGCCGGACATCGGCCTTTTAACCCAGACCGAGATACTGGATACTGCCCGGCGTATTATCAATGCGGTGAATATACCTGTGGTGGTTGATGGCGATACCGGGTATGGCGGGGCCTTGAATGTAATGCGCATGACAAAGGAGCTCATCCGGCTCGGGGCTCGCGGCGTGATCTTTGAGGATCAGACCTGGCCCAAGCGATGCGGGCACATGCGCGGCAAGGCCGTGATTGACATGGAGGAGCACGCACAAAAGATCAGGGCCGCGAAAGAGGCCAAGGGAGAAGCCGCGTTTATCATCACGGCCCGGACTGATGCTCTTGAGCCGCTCGGAATTGACGAGGCTATCCGAAGGGGCAAGGCTTACAAGGACGCAGGTGCAGACTTGATTTTTGTCGAGGCACCGAGAACAAGGTCTGAGCTGAGGAGGATTGCTGAGGAGGTCCCTGGCCCGCTTGTTGTGAACATGATTGAGGGGGGAAAGACCCCGCTCGTGCCATTGGAAGAAATTCACGAGATGGGCTTCATAAGCGTGGGCTATGTTCTCACAGGACTATTCGCCGCGGCAAAGGCGCTGGATCGGGCATATTCACTCCTACTGGAAAAAGGCACGAGCAGGGAACTTCTCGACCAGATGATGAGCTTTGATGAATTTACAGCAGTCCTCGGGCTTGAAGAAAAATATGCGCTGGATGAAAAATATAAGGCATAAGGGCGTATATCTCACCGCAAAGACGCAAAGTTCGCAGAGTTAATGTTTTAAAAACAAATGAAATTTTATTCTCTGTGCTCTCTGCGACTCTGTGGTGAAAACTTTATTTGTTTGCAGACAGGAGTGTCTGTGCTCCGAATTCTTTTTGGGGTCTTTGTGGCGAAGAATTATTGCTGATGAATCCCCTCGTCCTCGGGGCTGGATTTTAGCTGTAAATTTTTGTCATTAATTCTTTTCGCAGGAGTTTGAAGAAGGATTTGACTTCTTCGGCCTCAGCGGGTTTCACCATCTGCACCTGCCAGTTTGAGAGATTGCCTGGAAAGTCAAGGACTTTCTGGCAGGCCTGTGCCATCCAGTAGAGGTCAAATCCGGCGAGCGCGGTCCCTCCGGTCAGAAAAAAATCCGCATCCGGAACCACAAAGAAGGCCTCCAGGAATTGCTCCTGAGCCGGGGTCAATATTGGGCCTGCGACATCAAAAAGGGTTTTAGACGTTGGCGGCCCTTTGCTCCCGGAATTCCTCCATCCGGCCGGAGAGGTGGGGACAGCACACCGCGATGACGCGATGACGGGTGTGCGACATAAATGGTGACTATCCATGAAATATACGGCTCCTCTTGAGAATCTGTGGGTAATTGGGTAATAGTGACC
>CAZOMR010000025.1:0-20275 GCA_964580655.1 uncultured bacterium | reverse complement strand
GATGGATGATTTATGATAGGGTTTACAGGGTCAAGAAAAAGTGCGAAAGTTCACACTTGTTGAAATCAAAAAATCCTTACACCCATTTGATTTACAGAAGAATCAGGGTGATTTTCGGGGAATGTCCAGTTGCGAAAGTTTCGGACCTGCGACATAACAATAAATTTCGCCCATTGGGAGACCAGTCGGCCTACAGCCTGTCTGGATCGCCTCTACCGCCAACCTCTTGAAATCAGTTCTTCGTTCCCCCGGAGAGACCTGCCTGCGCCAAGGCTTTGGCAGGCCTCATCTTGAGCTTCTGAAAGGGCTCAGGGCGCTGGCCCCTTGAAAGGCGCTCTTAAACCGGAAGATCCTTTTTTATTGAGTTTTAAGCAGGAGATGATAATATAAAAACCGGTTTTCCGGAGGGATTGTCCATAAGCGAGATTCATAAAATCCGATTGAGCCCTGAGCAGGCAGAGAGCTTCCAGGAGTTGCTCATGGAAAAGAGCGGCCTCCTTATAGAGGATCGCAGGATTCCGGACCTGGAGCAGGCGATCGCAACTCGCATGGTCTCACTAGGAGTCTTCAGCTTTGAGGAGTACTACCAACTGCTCTCAGAAAGCTCATCCCATGAGAATGAGCTGGATCAACTGATCGTGTCACTCACTGTGGGCGAGACCCATTTCTTCCGCACCCCGGCCCAGTTCGATGCACTGCGCACATGCATCCTGCCGGACCTGATCAGGAGAAAGGAATCCAGCCAGAAAAAACTGCGCATCTTCAGCGCAGGGTGCGCGACCGGCGAGGAGCCGTATTCCATCGTGATGTTGATCCGTGAGACCTTTCCGGAGCTTGAGAATTGGGAAATCGAAGTAATAGCCTGTGACATCAATCGGGAATTTCTTGACCAGGCCAGGGTCAGTCTCTATTCAGAACGCAAGCTCAAACTGGTGTCCCCGGAGATCAGACAGCGCTATTTCACTCCTCGTGGAAAACTCTTTGAGCTTTGCGACGGGATAAAAAAGCAGGTGAAATTTTTTCAATTCAACCTGACCGATCCGGATTACCAGCGGCTCAAGAGTGATGGACATTTCGATGTCATCTTTTGCCGCAATGTCCTGATCTATTTCAATGAAGGCGCGGTACAGCATGTGGTGCGCAAGCTCTCCGAGATTCTGAGTGAAGCAGGATACCTGATCCTGGGGTATTCCGAGACCATCTACCAGATCAGCAAAGAGTTCCGAAGCATCCATACCGAGGACACCTTCTTTTATCAGAAGTTACCGTCGGAGACCCGGCCGTGGAGAGAGATCAAGGTCTCTCTGCCACAAAAGAGGCCCCTGGCGCGGGATGAATGGCTCAGGATTATCGGTAGCGAGCCATACACCGGGCCACGGCTTGATCTGCCCAGGCCTGATCTAACCCTGCCGGAGCCGGCCCCGGACCGCGGCAACGGCGAGGAAAAGCTATGGGAAGAGGGGATGCGGCTTTTCGGCCAGGAGGCTTTTGAAAAGGCCCATGAGGTGTTTGAAAGAATGCTCTCCAGGAACCCGGATTCCGCGCGAGGACATCTGGGCATGGGCTTTATCCTCGGCAACAGGGGAGAGGACAATGATGCCCGGTCCACATGCAACCGTGTCCGGGAACTGGACGCGCTTATGCCCGAGGTCTACCTGCTTCAAGCACTGCTGGATGAGAAGAATGCGGACTTAAAAGAGGCGGTGAAGAACTATCACAGGGTTCTCTGGCTTGATCCGGAATATATCATCGCTTATTTCAACCTCGGGAACCTGTATCTCTGCATGAATCGCGAGGAAGATGCAAGGAGGCAATTCAAAAACGCACTCGGGCTTCTTGAGAAAAAGGATAAGCATTTTTCACTCTGCTTCAGCGGGGGGCTGAGTCCACAAGCCCTGAAGCAGATATGCCTCGCACAGTTGAACCTGCCCGGGACGCCATCTCAAGAGGGCTCGAGGTTTGAGTAATAAAAAGGTGCTGATTTTGGACGAGGAGCCTTTTGTCCAGGATACTCTGAGGCTCAAGCTGGCCAGCAGGGGCCTCGGGGTAGTGGTCTGCGATAATGAGGATGAGGCCAAAGAGATGATCCAGAAAGAGCTCCCGGATATGATCCTGATTGATATACTCCATAGCAGGGTAAACAGCTACCGCTTCATCCAGGAGTTGAAAGGCACTCCCCGGACCGAGGCTATCCCGATAATCATTCTGACCTTCAAGGAAAAGGACCCGGAGATGGAGTTTACCTACAATGTCTGGGCGCAGGCTTATCTGGCCAAGCCTTTCAGCCCGCGGGAAGTGGCGGACCGGATCATCAAGGTCATGGCTGAAGCGGAGCGCTGAAATGGTAAGGACCATGATCTCGCGCGAGGGCGGGGATCTGATAGGCCGGCTCGAAGAGGAGAGCCTCATGGAGGTGATCGAGCCGCTTTGCAAAAGCAGGGCCAGCGCATACATCCAGATACGCTACGGCGGTGAGCAGGGGCATTTCTATTTCAAGGATGGCAAGATGGTGCATGCCGCTACCCGGAGCATTCGGGGAAAGGAATCCGCGTATTACCTGATCTCCTGGCGCAATGGTGTATTCCGGCTCACCAGGGACAGAGAGCCGGAGCTTGAGACAGTGAGTATTGACTGGCAGGAATTCCAGAGCTTCTACAAGCGGGAGTTGGAAAAGATCATCCAGGGCTTGCTCCCTGTGATGGATGACAAATTTTTTCTCAGGCTCTGCGACCTGAAGGGAAAAGAGGTCTTTGTTTATGATGATCTCATTGATCCGGCCCAGTGTGAGCTTTTTCTTCACAGGTTTCGTGAAGAGGAGACGGAGAATATACTCAGGGACTTAAAGCGTGGCAACACTGATGAGGTCTTGATGGAGGTCAAGGACTCTGCTGGCAAGCGCTACCTGCTTTTGATTCACTATCTCAAGGAGCTCAGGTATCTTGTCGAGGCAGTATTTTTCAACCCGGATCGCGCAGGGGCTTACCGGCGCTGGCTGGCCGAAGTGTTTGAGCCGCGCGCGCTTGATGCAGTGAGCATCGCGCTTCAGCGTGCGGACAAGACCGATGTCAGGGGAATAGTGCTGGTCGTTGACGACAGCCCCACGGTGCGGGCCATGCTGGATGACATGCTTGGCAGGAACGGCTTCAAGGTGATCAGCGCGGAAGACGGATATGAGGGGCTGGTCAAGGTCCGGGATGCAAGGCCGGATGTGATCATACTTGATCTACTCATGCCCCGGATCAACGGCTACGAGGTCTGCCGCAGGCTCAAGCGAGATGACACAACCCGGCAGATACCGATCATCATGCTCACCGTGAAGGGCCTTGATGAAGACAAGGGCATCGGCTTCAGAGAAGGGGCTGACCTCTATATCGAGAAACCCTTTTCCGAGAAGAAAATCATCACCATCGTGGAGAATGTTCTGGGATTGGAGTAAATCAGGAAAGGAAGATCAAAGATGGCTGAATCGGAAAAGCCCGAAAGGTCTAAAGAAAAGACGGGCTACGACACCGCGGAGATACTGGCACAACTGCGGGATGAATACTGGCGCGGGGTCACGGAAGAGGAGGAGCAGAAGCCAGAGGGGGGGCAGGTTCAGTTGATGAGCTTCTGGCTGGGTGATGAGTTCTATGCCGCGGATACAGTCTTCTGCAAGAGCGTGATCAAGTTCCCGAAGATAGTGCGGGTGCCGAGGACCCCTTCCTATGTGGAAGGGGTGATCAACCTGAGAGGCCAGATAACCTCGGTGATTGACCTGCGAAAGGTGTTTGGCCTGAAACTCAACCCGCTGAGCAGTGAAGCCAAGCTTTTAGTGCTGGAGGTAAGCCACATATCCACGGCGATCCTGATTGAGCGGATCGGCGAGATCATGAACCGCGCTCTGGCCGAACTCAAGGAGCCGGCCTCAGGCGCCACCCGGATGAAAGCGGAGATTATCAAGGGATATTTTGAAGAGGACCTCGGAGAAGGAAAGGAACGGCTCTTGATCTATCTCGATCTTGAGAAGATATTCTCTTCCGGGGAGCTAAAGGTGGACTATCGGGATCGCCTATCTGTGCAGGAAAGCTGATGCTGAAACTAAAGATCCTTGTCGTGGATGACAGCCCGATGATCACGGAGATGATCCAGGACGCCTTCAGTGCGGAAGGCTACCGGGTGGTTGTGGCCGATGACGGGGCCAAGGGCCTTAAACTGGCGTTAGCTGAAAACCCGGACCTTATCATCGCGGATATATCCATGCCGGGAATGGACGGCTGGGAGCTATGCTCTCAAATCCGCTCCAACCCTTATACATCCTTCATACCTTTTATCTTTCTCACGCAAAAAAGCGAGGCCCCGGATCGTATCCGCGGCCTGCAAATGGGTGCGGATGATTACCTTACCAAACCCTTTGATATGGGAGAGTTGCTGGCCCGGGTCAACCTTATCTTCCAACGGATGTTGAAAACCCAGGAAGCACTGCTCACGCGCAAAAGCATCTCCCTCTCAGGAACCACCCAGGAGATAGGCCTCTCTGACCTCTTACAGATGTTTGCCCTTAACCAGAAAACCGGCCTGTTGAAAATCTCCCGGATGGGCTCACCCACAGGCAGGCTCGCTTTTCTCTCCGGGGGGTTGATAAGGGCCGAACTTGGAAAACTTGCCGGGCCCAAGGTGATCTACAGGCTGTTGGGATGGAGTGATGCCAATTTCGAGGTGGAGCCGCTTATTGACCTGACACGCGATCCCGCACTGCCGGAAAAGATGGAGACCCTGTTGATTGAAGGCGCCCGGCAACTGGACGAGATGAATGTCCTGGAAAAAAACCTCTCGTTTGCAGGCAAACGGCTCCATATACGGGACGAGAAACTCCCTTTGATGAGCGAGCTTTCTGACAGGGAACAGGAGGTGCTGGCCGCGATAGAAGCGCACGGAGTCTTCTCCAGGGTGCTTGACGAGGTTGCCTGCCCGGACCTGGAGATTTACAAGATCATAGTGAACTTTTTCCGCCAGGGAATTATTGAGACGGAAGGATGAGTTGGAATGGCTGATGACAAAAAACAGAAGTATCTAAAAATTTTTCGAGAAGAAGCCGATGAGCACCTGAAGAATCTGAATGAGGGTCTGCTCGAGCTTGAGAAGAATCCTGAAAGGGCCGATCTTATCCAGGTGCTCCTGCGCAGTGCCCACACCTTGAAAGGCTCGGCCCGGATGCTCGGACTTGAGGAGATAGGCACGATCGCCCACAAAATGGAGGACATATTCAAGGATGTTGAAAAGGGCGAACTGGCAGTGGAGTCCGGGGTCATGGACTTGCTCTTCGAGGGAACTGATAGCATCAATCAGCTCGTTTCCGAGATGACCTCTGGAAAAAAACCCACTGTCAATGTCAAGGAATATGAAGCCAGGGTGACAAAGACCCGCGAGGCCCCTGTGAAGAAAAAAGCGAGAAAGCCCGGACCAGAAAAAGAGACAAAGGATGAATCGGAGGCGGCTGAGGAATTGGAATCCAGGGCGGAACCTTCGGGGCAGGCGCCGAAAGAGGAGCCGCTGAAGGCTCAACTGGATACCATCCGGGTAGAGGCTGGTCGCATGGACCAGCTTGTGAACCTTGCCGGAGAGCTTATCCTGAATAAAAACAAGCTGGAGACCAGGTCATATCGCTCCAGGAGTTTTATCGAGGAATTGGATCAGATACTGGGCAAGTGGCAGGAGTATTTCGTTGACGGCCACAGGGAGGAAGGCAGGAGAAAGCTCCAGGAACTTCGCGTGGCATTGCAGGGCTTTCACCAGGAGTTCTCCGAGGATCTTATTGAACTTGACTACAACACCCAGGAGATGCAGACCCATGCGCTGTCCCTGCGCATGTTGCCGATAAGCACACTGTTTGAGGAATTCCCGCGGTTCGTCCGCGATGTGGCCCGTGATATGGGCAAAAAGATCGAGCTGAATCTTTTCGGAGGAGAGACCGAACTTGACAGGAGGATGTTGGAGGAGTTGCGAGGGCCTTTGATTCATCTGATCCGGAATTGCTGTGATCACGGGATAGAAGCCCCGGATGTGAGAAAGTCCCGCGGAAAAGCCGAATCCGGGACCATTGACATTCGCGCTTACCCGCGGGCGAACGGCGTGGTGATCGAGGTAAGCGACGATGGCCAGGGCATGGATGTCAAGAATATCCGGGAGGTCGCGCTGAAGCGTAACCTTATTGATCCAGAGGCGGCCGAGGAGATGAGCGATGAAGAGATCATCTATCTGACGCTTTTGCCGGGATTCTCCACGAGCGCCATCATCACTGACCTCTCAGGCCGCGGCGTGGGCCTGGATGTGGTCAAGAGCAATCTTGAAAACCTGCGAGGCGATCTGTGGATCGAAACCTGGCAGGACAAAGGCACCCGTGTCACTATGGAGGTTCCCCTGACGCTCGCGATAATCAACTGCCTGCTGGTCACGGCTGGCGATGAAATCTATGCGATTCCCCTTAACTTCGTGGAAGAAAGCCTCCGAATGCAACTCAAGGACCTCAAGACCGAGCGGAACAAGGAGGTGGTATCTCACCGCGGCCAGGTGATAACAGTGGTGCACCTGCTCGATCTACTCGGTCTTCCAGAAAAAAGGATACTGAGGCCCATGCGCACTCATGAGGATTACATCTTTCTTGTGATCCTGCGTTTTCGCCAGCAGAAACTGGCCCTTGCCGTGGATACTATACTGCGCGACCAGGAGGTGATAGTCAAAACCCTCGGATCGCATCTTAAGAGCGTGCAGTATATCTCCGGAGCCACGATACTCCGGGAAGGCGAGCCGGCCCTGATCCTGAATGTGTTTGACATCTTCCAGGCCGCAGAAGGGGAGATCACAACAGTGGTACGCAAGAAGGTCGAGGCCGGGAGGCCGGCCAGGAAGATACTGGTTATTGATGATTCCATCACCTCACGGATAGTGGAAAAGAATATACTGGAGCGGGCCGGATACCAGGTTGACCTGGCCGTGGACGGACAGGAGGCGCTCGATATGATCGAGACCGCGGACTATCACCTGTTCGTGGTGGATATAGAGATGCCGAGGATTGACGGCTTTGAATTGACACGCCGTTTGCGAGAGATAGAGAAGACGCAGGAGGTGCCAGTGATCATTATCACATCCCGCGCTTCGGACCAGGACAAGCGTACCGGGATAAAGGTGGGAGCGCAGGCTTACATCGTAAAGAAAACATTTGACCAGGATGTCCTGCTGGAAACTGTAAAAAGATTGATAGGTGAGTGAGCGAACATGATCAGTGTTCTTATTGCCGATGATTCTGCCCTGGTGCGGGAAGTGCTCCGGGACATAGTGGAGGGCGAGCCGGACATGCAGGTGATCGGCGAGGCCAGCGATGGCAGGGACGCGGTTGAAAAAGCCAGGATCCTTCAACCGGACCTCATCACAATGGATGTCCTCATGCCGGGGATGGACGGCCTTGCGGCCACCGAGCAGATCATGGCGCACTATCCCACACCGATCCTGGTATTCAGCTCCGCTGTGAATAACAAGGAGATGGACATAGCCTTCCAGGCCATCTCCCGCGGTGCACTGGATGTACTGGGAAAACCATCCAATATCATCGCAGGGAGCCAAGAGACAGTGAGGCAGGACCTTGTGGCGAAGATCAGGCTCCTGAGTCGTATCCACGTGATCTCTCATGTTCGCGGAAAAAAGAGGGCTAAGACTAAAGAGGCAAGGAAGGCCCCCCTGCCGGCCCCTGCGCCGGATAAAATCAGGCGCCAGGTGCTTGCATTCGGCGCATCCACGGGCGGACCGCGGGCACTGGTGGAAATCTTTCGAGAGATTCCCGCAAACATTCGCACGCCCATTGTAATTGTCCAGCATATTGCGCCTAGCTTTGCAGAGGGCATGGCTGAATGGCTCAGCAGGGAGGCCAGTCTCAAGATCACGATAGCGACCGAAGGGCAGATGCTTCGGGCCGGGGAAGCCTACCTTGCCCCGACGGACCAGCATCTGGTTGTGGAGAAGAATCGTGTTCATCTCTCCCAGGATGATCCGGTAAATGCCTGCCGACCTTCCGTGGATGTGCTCTTCGATTCAGTGGCCAACTATTACGGCGAGAACTCGCTTGCAGTGCTGTTGACAGGCATGGGCAAGGACGGCGCAGAGGGGATGAGAAAAATTCATGATCTGAAGGGCTATACCATTGTTCAGGATGAATCCACTTCCGTGATATTTGGAATGCCCAGGGCCGCTATTGATGCAGGCGCGGCGGATGAGGTCTTGCCCTTGTCGGAAATCCCTGCCGCGATCCTGCGCGTTCTAGGAAGATAAACGAGAGGGGAGGAATGGATGGTGGAAAAGATACGGATAGTCTGGCTGGTTTTAGCCTGCTTATTCTTCTCAGCCTGCTTTCAGCCTCAAGGGTCTCCGGAGCCCAAGGAGAAAGAGCCGAAGCGCGAATACCGGGAGATCAAGCCGGAGGTCTGGCCGATCCCGGGGGACATCAGGGACGCCTTGCCGGGATTGCTCAATGATAAATTCTATCTCTACCGCGAGATTTCACCCACACTGAATCTCGTGGCCTATGTTCCGGAATACACCCTGGAGAAGGCAATAAACATGGCCGCCAAAGCCTTCGTGCTGATGACCAGAGAGCCCGGATATAAGGAAGGCATTGAGTTCTGGATCATCCAGATTCAGCCAGAGCCTGAAAAGGGACGGGATGTTATGGTCTGGGGAGTAAGGCCACAGGAGGCAGAGGCTTATGCCCGTGCAGGGGATCTTTCCGCTTTCTTTCGCGATTCAGAGTATGTGCTGATTGACGATAAGATCATCCCGGCAGGCAAGGACCGCCTGAAACACTGGTCGTTTCAGACCCCATCGCAAGAGGAATAAGCATGCCTGATAAATCGGCCTTGATCCCTCAAGTTGCCCAGTGGGTTAGCACTCTGCGCTACGAGGACATCCCGGCGAGTGTGCTGAAAAAGGCGCGGCTCCAGATACTCAGCGTGCTCGCCGCGGTTCACTCATCCTCTCATACCGATGCTGGCAAAAGAATTCTTGCCGCGGTCCAGGCCTGGGATACCGGGGGGCCCTGTTCGCTTATCCCTTCCGGGAAGAAGGCCTCGCTCTTGAATGCGGTTTTTGCCAATACTGCCCTGAGCGTGGCCCAGGACTATGATGACTATCTTCTCTTCGGACACACCGGTCACTCGGCTGTCCTGGTTGCTCTCCTGCTTTCTGAGCGGGACGGGAATTCAATTCAAGATTGCATCACCGCGCAGGTTGCGGCCAACGAGATAGAAGGAAGGATAGGTGCATCGGTCCTTCTAGGCCCGCACAACGGCCAGGCCTGGTCATTCATTCATCTCATCGGGTCTGCCGCGGCCTCTGCCAAACTGCTCGGGCTTTCCGCGGAGAAGACGGCCCATGCCATGGCTGTCAGCATGTATCAGCCCACCTATGTGCTCATGCCCGGATTCATGGGCCCTGACTCCAAGCTCCTTACCCCAGCCACGCCCTCGATGACCGGGGTTCAGGCCGCGCTGTTGGCCGAGCAGGGCTTCACAGGGGCATTGGACCTGCTGGAGAACCGACAGGGGTTCTTCCAGAATTTTTCATACTACCCTCTTGAATTCATGGTCTCCGGCCTGGGCAGGGCCTGGGTCACGGATACACTTGCCTACAAGATATATCCCGGATGCGCTTATATTGACACAACAGTGGATGCGGTGTTGAAGATTCGGGATGACTACCAAAAGCAGACAGGTCACGAGCTTGACCCGGATCAGGTCAAGGATGTCCTGGTTGAGGCCACGACCCTGACTACGGAGATGGACCACCTGAGCAAGGTGGGAGAGGCATTTGATGTCCTTAACCCTGTCAGCATCAACTTCTCCATTCCGGCCAATGTGGCCATCTGCCTGCTCAAGGGGCGGCTTTCTGGCGAGAATCTTGAGCCTGCGAACCTGAAGGCCCATGGCGATATGATAAGGCGGCTTGCGGACAGGGTGGTGCTGAAACACGATCTCAATCTGACCGCCCAGATGGTGGGCAAAATGAATGAAACGCTTGATCTTCCTCGCTTGCTAAAAGAGATCAATCTGGTCGGCGCGGCAAGGGCCGGGCGCAGGATTCAGAGGCAATATCAGAGAAAGATGGGCCTGGGCCCCGGCGAGCTCATCGAGTTCTGGCGCGAGTCCGGTCCGGAGATGCGCTCAAGGCTCTGGCAGGGCATAAAGCGCGAGGCTGGAAAACGATTGATCGCTGAAGATAAGGGAGTCAAGGCACGGGGTTACGATCTTGGCGACATATCTTTAGAGAATTTTACCATGCCCTTTTCCGCGCGGGTGACAGTCACGCTCAAGGATGGCACGAAATTTACGCATCAACAGGACATCCCATTAGGCGGCCCGGGACATCCATTTGAAGAGACATGCGCTTTAGTGAAAGAAAAATATGCCAGGGAAGCTGGTCGGGCTCTTTCTTCCGAAAAGGTAAAGGACATGCTTGATCGCGCGGATATGCTGGAAGAGATTGGCTCGGCGCAGGAGCTATTACATGCGACCTGCCTTTCATGAGATGCCGGTTAGGATTATCTATTCTCCTAAAGCCCCGCAGGGGCGAAGGATAAATCCGACCCAGGAGGGATAATTAGATGAAGTACCGATGGGCATTGCAGGCGCTTCTTCGCACTCATAATGAGCGGGAGGTGGCGGAATTTTTTCTCTGTCCTTGCTTTTGCCCGGAGCGGGTGATGTGCCTTCTCATTGACCAGAAAAGGAGGGACAGGGCCAAAGCGAGGTCCGACGAGAAGAGATCAATATCCCGCAGGCGAAACCGGATGTGGCTTTTAACGACTGTGCTTATAAGCACCATGGTGATCGCCATGATCTCATGCGCGGTTGCGGCCGGGCCAGGCTTGGGGAACGGTGGTTGGGAAAGGATCAAGGGCCGGTTCAGCCTTGCCCTGAGCAAGGATTTCGAGACATGGCACCGTGCCGCGAACTGGCTCCAGGATGGCAGTTACGCTGGCGTTTTGCTCATGGACTCAAAGGGTGGCTTGAGCTCGCTTACCTCCGGGTCGGATGAAAAGGGTTTCATTTCGCATTTTAAGCGCTGGCAGGCTCTTCCGGGGGAAAACGAGTTTCTTCGGGATCAGCTTCAAGAACTCCAGGGCACAGTGGATTCAGGAAAGGCCTACCTTGAAGTTGACCTGGCCAGGAACCGCCTGAAGATAAAAATGGGCACGCAGAGTCTCTATGATTTTCCTGTAGTTAGCGGGAAGGGCCGGACATATTTGCCGTCTTTGCGCAGGTATAAGGATTTCCGGACACCCCGTGGCGTCTTTCATGTGCGGAGGAAGCAGAAGAATCCCCTCTGGTATAAACCCAACTGGGTGTGGTATGAAAGAGGGCTTAAGCCTCCTTCGCGGATGTCGCGCAGACAAAGGGCTGTGCCCGGAGTATTGGGCAAGTATAAGATCAGCCTCGGAGATGGCTACGCTATACACGGCACCCGGTCCGGCTGGATCCGGCCCGGAAAGAGGAGTCACGGGTGTATCCGCATGAACGCAAAAGACCTGAACAAGGTCTACCGGATGGTGGATGTTGGAACACCGGTTTATATCTATTGACTAAAAATAAGATTGCGGAAAGTTTTAGAACAATTTGAGCCATCGTGACTAAAGTCGCTCGCACAGATATTGAACGGGTCAGCATAAAAAATGACTGCTATAAACTGCTCTCATTAATAACAGCGTTTTGGGGATTGAAATAGATGAATAACAGAGAGGCTATCGGGAAGCTGGAGACGATCCTGCTTGTCCTTATATTGCCCCTCACGCTTGGTTTGAGCCTGGTCTCAATCCATGTTCCCTTTGCAAGGGACCAGGGAGTGGCCGCGTATGTAGGCTCCCTGATCCTGGAAGGCAAATCGCCTTACCGGGATGTATACCACTTTAATCTTCCGGGCATATTCTTCGTATACGCGCTGGCGTTCAAGCTCTTCGGCCTGAGGATCAATTTGTGATTAAAGAGGTTCTGGGCAGACCATGTTGAAACGGCTGATCCCTGTGCTCATCATCGTGGTCGCGGCCGCGGCGCTGGCCGGGGCTCTATGGTGGGGTGTGCGATCCCTTAATCCAGGCAGGTATCGCGAGAGCCTGGAGGGGTGGCTTGAGGATCGGCTGAATGCGGATGTCCAGGTAGGGGTTATCGCTCCGATCTTTTATCCAGGACTGGGCGTGCAGTTCCGGGATATAAAGATAAATGTGTCAGACCCGGATGGCGAGCCTGGGCCTGACTCTTTCCATGCAAAAAGCCTGAAGGTGGTCATAGACCATCATCGGTTGTGGGGGCAGAGAAGGCTTTCTGCAAAGGAGATGATTCTGGAGAGCCCTGTAGTCACCTTTCGCCGGGCCAGCGAAGGCCAGTGGAACCTGAAGGGGGTATTGAAAAAGCCGCGGCATAAACCGTGCCCGGAGATAGCGCCGAAAGGCACGAAGTGCTGGATCATGGAAAGGCTCCGTCCCTACATCCCGAAGACAGGGGGAATGAAAGAGGTTCTTTTGCATCTGGAACGCGTAGTGATTAACAACGCGGACCTGACGCTCAAGGATGAAAAAAGGCGGAAACCTCTTTTTCTCGCTCCGATGCACTTGATCGGCGTGGACATGATCCTGGAGAGCCTGGAAAACCAGGATGCGGCGGATTTTGTTTTGAACACGATTTTCCCGCAAACCGGTGCAACCGGGTCCAGGTCGGACAAACTGCTTGAAATCAAGGGCAAGCTTGTATTCGATCCAGCTTTCCAGGGGCTTCGACTGGAGGACCTGCGTGGCGGCTGGGGAGCCAATAACATCATCAACTCCGGAATGATGCGGATCAGTCGAGGGGATAAGGGTTTTGCGGTTGAGTCTGATCTCAACCTTGATCTGCTTATTCAAGAGATACGCGGGCTTGTGCTCTCGCTTCCGATCAAGCGGTCTGATCTGCTTGAGAAGATGTCTTTCGCTGGAAAAGGCCAGGTCGCTCTTTCCCTGAAATGGCCGGCCGGTAAGAAGAAGCCGCACCTATCATATAAGCTCAAGGCAGTGCTCTTTGACTCAAGTTTTGATCCCGGCATGGTAATCGCGCCGATCTCCGGATTCAGCGGCACGGCAAGCATCAAGGACGGGACTGTCAGAATCCCTGATACCGAGGTGATCATAGCGGGCAAGCCGATAAAAGCCGAACTCGTTTACCTCCCGAGAGCCTCATGGTCAAAAGCCCAGAGCTCTCAATACCCTGAATTTTATATCAACACCAGTGGCGGGGGAATTGATCTGGGCAGGCTTTTCTATTCCCGGTCGAGCAAAGAGCCCCCGGGGGTCGCGGGTCAGCCGCTTCCACCCATGCGCACCCGCTGGGGGGGCATGGTCGCGATCACTAAAGCAAACTATAAAGATTTCCAGATAGAAAAACTTAATGGTGAGTGGCGCTTTATAAACCGGATTCTGTTTTTCCCGAATCTATCCCTCAAGGCCTGCGACGCAAGGTATGAAGATGTCGCAAGCTGGGTGGATTTCAGTCAGCGCGATAGCGTGATGTATATGATTGAGGGAAAAACTAACGGGATGAAGTTGGCCCGCCTCTTTAAGGAGCTTTTCGGAATAGATTTTTTCATTGACGGGAGAACTTACTTCGACGGGTATGTCTTTGGCGGTATCAAAGAAGGCCAATTCAACATGCGCTCACTCAACGGCAAATTCAAGGTGAAAATCAAGCGGGGCGAGTTTATCGGGTATAGCATGGGCGCGCGCCTGCTTGGGTTTCTGGGAGTCCCGCTGGACCAGGAGAAATACGGCCGATATTTTGAAAAGCTCAAAGCCGAGATGATCATCCGGGACGGGGTTGTGTATTTTGACGACATTGTGATAAGAAACTGGAACCTGGAGGCACATGCCGCGGGGAGCGTGAATCTGGTCAAGGAAAAGCTTGATCTATGGGTAGCTGTCTATCCGCTTGAGGGCATCTCTACCGTCACCAAGCCTATCCCCCTGATCGGGGACCTGATCAATATCGCCCAGGAGGCCCTGTTCGGGTATTATGCCCGTGTCAAGGGGGCGTGGCATAAGCCGGAATTCCGCACCTACATCCCGCTTATTGAAAAGATCCCGGAGTGCCCGAAGCCCAGACCAAAACCCGAGACTCCCGAAGTGATAAAGAGCGAAAGCAATGCTCTTCCGATTAAGGCCGAAAAGGACAAGAAAAGATAAAAAGAAATCGTGCCCACAAAGGACAAGAAAAAATCAGGAATTCCCCAAAAATTAAAGCCTTAATTTGAGATTTCTTTTTGATTTCTTGTTAACCTCTCTTTATTCTTTTGCTTTCGCTCATGCCGCCAATTCTTCGGCGAGGTCCTTGCGTTTGGCTTCAGTCTCATCTCGCATGGCCTCCACGACCAGCTCGGAGATGTCCTGGACAGCCAGTTTTTCATCCAGGCCCAGTATTTTCACTGCATCATCAAGCATCTGGAGGCAGTAGATACAACTCACGGCAATAATCTCTGCTTGTGTATCAAGTGCTTCCTTGACCCTTGTGACATTGATTCTTTCGCCGTTTGGAATATCCATCCAGTAATGTCCGCCTCCTCCTCCACAGCAGAGGGCCTTGTCGTGGTTATGCTTCATTTCAACTAAATTCACTCCCTTGATAGATTTAATGATCTCTCTCGGTTGCTCGTAGATATTGTTGTAGCGTCCCAGGTAGCATGAGTCATGATAAGTGATCTTCCTGTCTATCGGGTTTTCAAGTTTGATCCTTCCATCCTTGATCAACTGGCAAATGACTTCGCTATGATGAACAACCTTGAACTTCGCCCCGAACTGCGGATACTCGTTTCTGAAGTTATTCAGGCAGTGAGGGCAATGAGTGAGGAAGAATTTGAATTTTCGGCTCTGGATCAATTCAATCTGGTTCTTGACCGTAGTCTGGAACAGGTTTTCGTCTCCCAGGAGTCGAGCCGGGTCTCCACAGCAGTGTTCATCCTCTCCAAGAACAGCGACCTCGATTCCCGCGGCCTGGAGAATTTTCAAGACATTGTATGCGACTTTTTGTTTTATCGGGTCATAAGTGGTACAGCATCCTATCCAGAAAAGCATCTCGCATTCTTCTCCGGGTCCGAGCACTGGAATCTGAGTTTCCCTGATCCAGTTGGAGCGTTCATCCTGCGGTCCGAAGGGATTGCCTGTTTTCTCCATTTGTTTGAGCGCGATAGCCGCATCCTGTGGAAGCTGGCCTCGCATCATCACCTCAGCCCGGCGCAGTTCCATGATTTGAGGGACATGCTCAATATGTGCAGGGCATACCTCCATACATGCCCGGCAGGTTCGGCACTCCCAGATGGTTTCGGCATCAAATGCATTACCGACAATGATAGGGGGTTCCTGTTCTTCCTTCCCGTTTTCATTCTGATTCTTCCATGAAAATTCCTTGAGATCATTGACTATCTGCCTGGGTGAAAGCGGGTGCTTGTTAAGATATGCCGGACAGACATCCTGACACCTCCCGCACCTGATGCAGGCATCATAGTCCATAAGATGTTTCCAGGTAAGGTCTTTTGTCGCGCTGACGCCGACATTAAAATTCTCCACTGCGCTTTCATCATTGAGCAGGGCTTCTATATCCACCCGTGGAAGCGAGCCCTTTGGTTGCAGGTTGGCGAAGAACACATTCAAGGGTATGGTGAGGACATGAAAGAACTTTGTATAAGGAAAAGATGCTATGAAGGCGAATGTAATGGCAAAATGGAACCACCAGAGCGATTGAAAAACGCGCCTGACAGTTACCTCTCCCATTCCCCCCATCGTCATTGAGACCAGGTATCCGACTGGCGAGAAGATAGCCCACTGATCCTGGGTATAATGGATTCTGATTCCTTCCAGGATGAACCCTGTTACGACCGCAAGAAACAGGACAACCAGGGCAAAGGCATCGTCCCATCTATTGTCCAGGCGGTCGGGTTTAAGGATGTATCTTCGGAACGCGGCGGTCAGAAGCCCGAAGAAGAGTGCCAGTCCTGCAAGGTCAGCGAGCAGTGTAATTATCAAATAAAATATTCCGTGATAAATGCGAATATGGAAGTCCACGTCCAGAAAGACTATTGCGGTTGTAATAACCAGCATGGCAAAAGACCAGAAAATCAGGACATGCATAACCCCGGGGAACAAGTCCTTGAGCACTTTGGGCTGAAAGGGTATCTCCCATATGATCATCTTGACGCGCTTCCACCAATCGCCGAATCGCGTCGGGTCAGGCTGGCCTTGCATCCAGAATCGGATTTTCTTATAAAAGCCGTAAAGAAATATCCCTAGAGCAATGGCCATAATAGGATAGATAAAATACTTGTAGGGATAGGATATTTGCCAATATATTTCCCGCTGAGGGACATCAACCGGAATGTTCATCTTAACTACCTCCTATTCTGCTCCTTTAAACCACAAAGGAGCTTTCAGATACTGGGCTGATGCCTGAAAAGGAGTCAATCATGCGGCTTGCCTTTTGCCTCTGACAGTGGCCGCCCTCGCTTTTGCCTCTTTCCGCATCCTCTCGCCCAGGTCTTCCGTATAGCGGCGGCGGACCTTCTGGCTTGCATAGTCCCAAAGGTAAGAGGTGCAAACCAATTGGACATCCATTGAATCGAGTTTTTCCAGGAAAGGCAGAAGGTCCTTCATCCTTCTGCTTAGGCACCAGACCCTCTCAACCAGAAGCACCTCAAAATCCTCTTTGCAATTCAGGACATTCTGCACCCCGGGGCGATTGATAAAGTCTTCCGTGTGCTTTTCATCCTCGTAAATGGAAACAAGCTCCAGGGCTTCCTTTTCAACATGCTTCAGTATTCGTATCCTTTGCTCTTCCTTGCTTATCAGCTCGCCTGCACCTGGAATTGGTATGTCGCATACATAACCGATGGCTTTTCCTGTTTTCTTCATTTTTAATACCTCCTTGTCTCGCACCCTTAAACAGGGATGGAGCGTTTAAAAGGCCCATCATGCCGCTTCTTTTATCCTCCTGGCTTCAGCCCTTGCCTTTCTGAGCTTCTCCACCAAGTGATAATGCCGCACCTGCTGGCTTGCACAGTCCCAGAGGTAGGAGCTCGTTTTAAGTTCGATGTTCTTTTTGCAAAGCTGATCCAGGAAAGGGCTCAACTCCTTCATCTTCCGGCTCAGGCACCAGACCCTCTCAACCAGAAGCACCTCAAAATCCTCTTTGCAATTCAGGACATTCTGCACCCCGGGACGATTGATAAAGTCATCGGTGTACTCCTCGTCCTCGTACATGCCGATGAGCTCAAGATTCTCCTCCTGGGCATAATTCAGAATCCGAATCCGCTGATCCTCTTTAGTTATCACAATGTCTGTCTCTGGGATTGGGATGTCGCACACATAACCGATTGCTTTTTGTTTTAACATCTTCAATACCTCCTTTCTGATCTCATTTCCCACTTTAAGGTTAATCAAAACCCATGCCAGACATTACCTGAGCATTGCGGCTCAACTTCTAACCCTTTGAATAATAAAGGGAAAACTCCTTAATAGCTTGTCTACTGTCAAATACATCCGATCGTTTCAAGTCAAATATGTATACCCTCATAATACAAGCAAAAGCGTTAAGGCAGGCCGGCATTTAATACAACTCCTTGTTTTTGTTGGATTATATAAGATCAGGCCGTGAATTCCCCTGGTATAAAAATGTATCAAGCAGGGATACAAGGCTCTTGACTTTTCTGTAGGATCAGTTAATATAATTAAAGAGGTAATGAAAGCATTTTCTCCCACAGAAGAGGAACTTCTTTCCCGGTTGAATTGGTTTGTGAGATTGCGGTGGCTATTTCTTCTGGGTCTGGGCGGTGTTCTCTTTTTTGCGATCAGGGTTTTCAGGCTGGAGATGGAGCTTACGCCCATAATTCTAGTTGCGGCTATTGTTCTTGTTTATAATCTCGGGTTTCTCCTCCTTCAAAAGCTGGGGCGGGAGAAATGGCCGAAGGATGCGACTGTTCGGGGATTGCGTATAGAGGCCAACCTGCAAATTGGGCTTGACCTTTTTGCCCTGGTTTTTCTGATTCATTTCAGCGGTGGAATAGAGAACCCGTTTATCTTCTTTTTCGTCTTTCACATGATCCTTGGCAGTATTCTTCTTGCCGGTCGAGACATCTGGGTCCAGGCAGGGCTGGCGGTAGGTATTTTACTCCTGCTTCTGGCTTTATCACATTTTCACATTATCGCTCACCATAGAATTCTGGGTTTTGCTTCCGATCAACTCTGGACTAATGTTCCTTATAACTGGGCCGGTGTAGTCGCTTTCTCAGCCACCATTTTTATAACTGTCTATATGACCAATTCAATAGCCCGGAGCCTGCGGAATCGAGAGAATGAACTTCTTCTTACAAAGAATCAGCTTGAAAAGAAGTCCCGGGAGCTGGAGCTTGTGAATCAGGAGTTAATCAGTAAACAGAACCTTCTTATTCAGTCGGAAAAGATGGCCTCTCTGGGGAAGCTATCCGCCGGAGTCGCCCACGAACTCAACAGCCCCATGACCGGGATACTGAACTTTTCCCATTTTATAAAGGAATCGCATCCTGGCAAACAACAACTCCAGCATGATATTGAGGTGGTAATCCGGGAAACGGAGCGCTGTAAGAAAATAATCAAGAGCCTGCTGGATTTTGCCCGGCAAAGCAAGCCGGAGAAAAAAGAAGATGATGTGATTCAACTTTTGGATAAGATCATCTCGCTGATAGAAAATCACAAGGACTTCAAGGACATAAAGATCATCAAGGAGTTTGATCAAAAAACGCCTCTCATTATGTTCGACAAAGACCAGCTCCAGCAGGTTTTCATGAATCTGGTTATTAACGCCCAGGAAGCAATGCCCTCGGGTGGAACACTTTACATAAGCGCCGGGGTTACACGGGACGGAAGCCACATTGAAATCAAATTCCTGGATACCGGGATCGGGATTGAAAAGGATAACCTGGGAAGGATATTTGACCCATACTTTACCACTAAAGAGACGGGAACCGGGCTCGGACTGTCCATCAGCCTGGGGATTATCGAGAGTCATGGAGGGAGCCTGGAATTGGTAAGTTCTCCCGGGGATGGTTCTACCTTTATTGTCAAACTGCCTGTTGCACAAAACAATCAGACTGGAGAGAGATGAATGGAAGCGGTAAAAATTCTGGTGGTTGATGATGAAAATGTGGTTCTGGAAAGCTGTGAAAGGGCCCTGACCAGCCAGGGATACAATGTGTCCGGGGCGCAAAGTGTGGACCATGCCCTGGAAAAGATGGACAAGGAATTCTTTGACATCGTAATAGTTGACATGGTTATGCCGAAAAAGGGTGGCATCGAACTATTAAGAGTCATCAAGCAGACCAGGCCACAGATACAGGTGATCATGATTACCGGATATTCATCAATTGATACTGCGGTGGAATCAATCAAGCTCGGAGCATGTGATTATCTGTCCAAGCCATTCTCGCCATCGGAACTGGCGCTCTCGGTGAAGAATGCCTTGAGGGAAAAAGGAAGGTCTGTTTTACCTTATTTATCTGATCAAGACCTGCCTGTTCAGATGATTTTCGATAATATCATTGGCAATAATCCGAAGATGATTGAATTATTCAAGTTAGTCAGCAAAGTAGCCGCTACTGACACCACTGTCCTTATTGCCGGAGAAAGCGGAACAGGGAAAGAGCTTGTGGCAAGAGCCATTCATAATAACAGTCATAGGAAAGACTATAATTTCGTGGTGGTGGACTGCCTCTCGCTGTCCCCGAATCTGCTTGAGAGTGAGCTCTTCGGCCACACAAAGGGATCATTTACAGGCGCATATCAAGAGAAGGCCGGATTCTTTGAAGTGGCAAGCAGGGGAACACTGTTTCTTGATGAAATCGGGGACTTGAACTTCAAGCTTCAGGGGAAACTACTCCGGGTCATCCAGGAGCGAAAATATGTTCCCGTGGGAGGAGTCAAACCAAAGGAGACCGACATCAGATTGATTACCGCCACCAACAAGAACCTCAAAAAGATGGTGGAAACCGGAGCATTTAGAGAGGACCTCTTTTATCGCTTATACGTGGTACCCATCTTTATCCCTCCTTTGCGGGAAAGAAAGGAAGACATCCCTCTACTGGTTGATCACTTTCTCAAGAAATTCTCTGAAAAACATAAGAGGCCGGAGCTTAAGGCCTGTGGAAGAGCAATGGGATGCCTGCTTGCCTACAACTGGCCTGGAAATATCAGAGAGCTTGAAAACACCATAGAAAG
>CAZOMR010000024.1:0-20969 GCA_964580655.1 uncultured bacterium | reverse complement strand
GATAAACCCAAAAAAGGGGTTAAAAAAATGATTCACCAAATATGTCGCACACCCAAAAAATTACTAAAACATGAAAAAAATCAGCAAGTTTGATAAAATGCACTTTTTACGAAAGCATCAAAGATTGAATTTTTTATTATCCTTTGCGTTCTTTGCGTCTCTGCGGTGTAATAAAAATAGCAGGGCGCCCTTCGCACCCTGCCCTTTATTGCACATTTCATCTAATGCCTACAAAAGATGGGAAGCACCTCCCTTTGTTCCTCTACTGGCCCTGTTACAATACTGATTCATCGTCGTCTTGACTGTCAGTGCATTCGGCATCAGCCGGATAATCTATATCTCCGTCCGCATCATCATCAAAGCCATTATTACATTGTGGCAGGATAAATTGCATCCACGAAGGAGTTGGGTAATCCTTGCAATCATCTGTCTGCGGTTCCAGGTTAAGAATAGCATAAGTCTCTGCTTCCTGCTCGGTGCCGTCAATACTCTTGGCCCAGATTTTAAACCAGGCAGAACCGGAAAGAAGGTCTCCATTGTTTCCTCCGGAGGAAATATGACTAGCCAGCCATCCCAGGCTCCAGACATTTGTTGTAACGGTCAGCTCCGATTCGCCACCCGCGCTCAAATCAACTCTCCAGGGACCGCAAGTATGCTTTTCTCCTTTATAATTTAATGAAGGGATACTAAGCTGGCATTCATCCACAATGACATAAGAAGGGACCAGACTACATTCAAAAGTTGGATTAGCTATAAAAACAAACTTGAATTCTGCGTCTATATTCTTCTCTCCAGGGTCCCAGGGTTCATAATAGTATGTTACTGTGCCGCTGGGCAGGATCGTGGCTGGCGACACATCAAAATATGTGTCCCCGAGATAAGTCTGCTGATCATCGGTACTGATGATGAACCCGGTTTTTTCAACCTCCGATGCTCCTTCCGGCACATTGTAATCACCGCACCCGAAATAGATAATCAGGCCTGAAAAAACAATCAGTACGGATAAGAGCATCAGCGCCTTTGCATGTTTCATCTTCAACCTCCTCTTCTCAATATATTAATTTTTATAAGCCTGTTACCTGTTGTCCTGCCTCTACTATGTGTGGCGTGATGAATACCAGGAGTTCGTTCTTCGTGATCTCGCGGAAGCGCTCCTTGAAGAACAGCCCCAGGACCGGGATGTTTCCCAGGAAGGGCACCTGGCTCTTTGTGTCGCTTTCCTTTATCTTGTAGATTCCACCGATGACCGCAGTCTCGCCGTCCTTGAGCAGAATGGATGTCTTTGCCTCTTTTTTGTCAATTGACGGGGACCCCCCGGAGACAACTTTCATGTTTGGCTCGTTGTTAGAGACCTTGATGTCCATCACGATGCTTTTATCCGCGGAGATATGAGGGGTAACCTCAAGACGGAGTGCGGCCTCGATAAACTGCCACTGCCCGCCGGATGCGCCAGCGCCCATAGTCATAGCCGGCGGATAAGGTATTGTCACACCCTGCTGGATGGTGGCTTTTTCATCCTGCATGGTCAATATTCTTGGACTTGAGATTATTTTGACCTTGTTCTGCGTCTCATAGGTTTTCAGCATAAGGTCCAGATTGAATGCCCCTGTAAGTGAGCCAAAGCTGATACCTGAGGCCAATCCCTGTCCGGACTGCCCTGCGACTGCGGCTGGGCTTGAAGCTGAAGCTCCTCCTCCAAGCACTGCCTGATTGTATTGAATGGTATTGGGAAAATTGACTCCTGTGGGGTTTCCCCATGCCGGACCGGCATTATAACCCATTCCCCACATGAGGCCCAGGTCGCGAGAGAAGCCTGTGCTGGCTTCAACGATACGGGCTTCTATCAGGACTTCCGGTGTTACCCTGTCAACCGCCGCAATCAGTGACTGGATCTCTTCTATTTTCTCCGGGATGTCGCGGATCACCAGTGAGTTAGACCGCCGGTCAACATCTACACTGGCTTCTTTCCGGTCGCTTAACACCTTTTTTACGTTCCTTTGAACCTCACTGGCCTTTGCATAGTTGATAGGGATGACCTTTACCTGGATTGGCTTGAGTGTTTCAAGCGCCTTTCTATCCGCGAGAACTCTTTGTTGTTCTTCGCGGATCACTCTTGCTGGCGCGATACGAAGGATGTTGCCGCTCTCGACTTTGCCCAGGTCCTTGGTATCGAGGATCAGGTCCAGTGCCTGGTCCCATGGGACATTATCCAGTTTCATGGTGAGTGAGCCCTTGACCTCATCGGATGCGATGATGTTATACCCGCTTACTTCGGCAATGAGCCGGAGCGCATCGAGGACATCCATTCCCTTGGCGTCCAGATAGATTGGAGCGCCGTGGTATTCCTGCACACCGGTCAGGGTCTTCACTTTTGTCACTTCAGGGGGCGAGGCACCTACCGGTGTGGATGGTGCCATCAACTCCTCTCCGATGAGAGGGGCAATGGCCCCTTCGGGGACAGGTCCGAGCCCGCCTGGAACATTTTCAAAGCTTACGGTCAAGACATTGTCCTTCTGGTCCAGCGTGGATGGTGCCATGGTGTTCAGACTGATAGTGATATTGACCTCCGGCGGCTCGGTGCTGGACTGAAATGATGAGATCAAATTGACTGGACTTTGAAACTCGGTGGTATCATAGGACTTCTCCAGGTCCAGTGGCAGGAAGGCGTCCTGGATGAGTATTGAGACAATCTTGTCGTCCGGATTTTCGCGATGAAGATATTTGACAGGCTTGTCACTCTTGATGACAATGGATGATGCTGAGGTAGTATATTTAAAATCAATTGACTGGATTCGCGCTTCGGCAGGCGGCTTGATCTCGACCGGCACCCTTACAGGGATTTCCACCGGGGCTGGCTCCTCCATTGGAGGAATAGGCTCTATGGGGACTGGCTCCGGCAAGAATTCTGCCGGAGGGGCAGGCTCTATCGGGACCGGCTCCCCAGCGGATTCTCCAGGGACCAGTGGCTCCCATTCTTCAGGTCCGACCTCCGTGGTCATCAGCGGGGCTGGCGGAATAGCTTCAGCCGGAGCCGCGGCCACAGTGATCATACGGCTTACTGTCATGACGAGTCGCCCAGAGCCTTTTTCAAAATTGAAACTTGGGAACTCGTTTGTGGAGACATCAAAGACTATCCGGAGTTTATCCGGATGTTTACCCAGACGAAGGCGGCTGATGCCCTGGGACTTCACGGCCAGTCGGTCTCTTGGATAAAGGTTTTGGAGGTTCCATAAATCCAGGACTATCCTTTTGGGTTTTTCCAGGGTAAATGCGTTGAAATCACCAACTTCGCCGTCGGTTATAATGTTGATCACGGTTTGATCGTCCTTTTCCACCACGCCGATATCCAGCAATTTTTTGGCTTTGCTTTTGGGTGTAGCGAGTGGAGAAGAAATCTCTCCGGGCTCGCTCTCTGCCTCCGGAGTCAGTATGGGTTCTTCCTCCTCGACCCACTCCTCGAATTCGGCAGGCCCGCCGGTAAGCAGGATGTCCCCTTCTTCTAATTCCAGGCTCGGTGTTTCCTCAAGTGGCGCCTCTTCCTGTATGGCCGCCACTTCTGATCCCGCAGGCCTCTCGACCTCGACGACAAGTTGATTGTTTTGCTTTTTGACCTCATAGCCGGTGACACTCTCAAGGCCGATTTCCACCCTGGCAATGGAATTGCCCTCGCCGCTTATGCGAGAGAGCTTTATCTCGTTGATGATGCCGTTGTTCACCTCCAACTGCGGGTGCACATCCTCCTTCAATACGGTCTCGGAGATGTCCACCATGATCCTCACTGGCTGTAGGGGGCGATAAACACTATAAGTGGCAGGGGTCGTAGTTGTGATCACCACACGGCTTAGTTGATCTTGCTCCTCCACATTCACCGCTTCCACTACATTCATTTCATCCTGCTCAAGCTTGGGCTCTTTCAAAGAACTGCAAGCCATTTGCAGGCTCGTGATAAGGCCAGTTATCAGCAGTGCCTTTCCCAATTCCACGATTATCCTTTTCCGCTTTCTCATTGACAGGCTCCTCCTTCTACTATTTGCAACCATAGGTCTTTGTCTTTATCGTCTTCTTCCACTCTTCTTCCCTTCGCTCATTTCCAGAATCTTTTCAATAACATGAATTTCAGAAGGGTTGGCCGGGTCCACATAGACTTCCTCCACCACTATCTGATTTGCGCTTATCTGCTTGATATGACCGTGATTGATACCCAGTTCATCTCCCACCTTGACAAAAATATCCTGGTTGCCGGGCAAGATAATGTGAGCTCTATCCCGGCCTGCTCCCCAGATGATTCCGTCCACCCACATCTGATCCAGATCGTATTTTGTGCCTATCCAGTAATCCTCCTCGATGTTTTTTTGAATGGGAATATCAAATGGGTTGCGCTTGCCGGTGGGATCATAAGTCCATACCTGCTTTGTAATCTTTGTCTTTCCAGGAGACATGGTCGCGTCCTTTTTTCCTCCGGTCTTGGCCGGAGCCGCATTCAGTGGTGTCTCAGGGGCTGTTGTAAACTCATCACCGCCACAGGCGAGAAACAGGACAATAATCCCCAAGGTCGCACCGAGGAAAATGATCCTGATAAACTCTTTCCACATTTTCATGAATCTTTGTCCCCCCTTTTCCTGTCCGGTTATATTTCTTGAATTCATCTTCTTATTCTTATCTTATTTTTTCTTTCTCTTTGCAGGTTTGGCTTTTGCTTCCTTGAACTTGTATGTCTCCGCGGTACAACTGATGTCCAGCATCTCGGCCTTTCCTTTTTTAATGGATAAATTCGAGATGTTGACAATTCTTGAAAGCTTGGACACCTCATCGAAAAAACGCAGTACATGAAAGAAATTTCCCTTGAATTTCATGATGAGCGGAACCGTTACATAGAGTTGCCTGCCAACTTCTTTACCGGGCTGAAAGTTGCTGAAAGTCAGCCCGTTGTCTCTTCCAAGCTCCGAAATCCTGATGAGCATTGCCGCGATTTCCGTCTCATTGGGGAGTTTGGCCAGGGCCTCTTTCAGCTTCTTCTCCAGCAACGCGTTCTCGCGCTCGAATTTCTCCTTTTCAGCGGCGATGGCGCGGATCTTCACTATGTCCGCCTTTAAATTGGTCAAATCTGTACTCAGCCTCTCGATCTCGTTCTTGTAACTGCCCTCCAGGGTCAAATAATAAACGATAAAAATCAAGATCACGACTCCGCCCAGAATCAGTAATTTCTGGCTCGCCGGCAATTTCGCTATTTTCTCCGGACTCAAAGCCAAAGCCATCGGTTATTCTCCCTTCTATCTTGTTATCTCTTCACTCTCTACGCTCGCGCCCTCTCCGCAGTTTCTTTCCCTTCTCTCACTCACCTGCTTTGGGAGGCCCTTTGATCATAACCGTCAAATCATAGCTGTAATAACTTCCACCTACGCGTCTTTCGGTCTTCTGGCTGATTTTTCCCAGGCTAACGCTTCTGACATATTCCCTGTTCGACTCCAGGTTTGAGATGAAATAACCTATGTCATCCTTCCTATAGGCTCCCCCTTCCAGCTTGACCGGTGCATTATAAATTCCCGTTGACCCGCGTCTGCCGCTCCTGCCGCCCATTCTCATGCTGGTTACCCAGACATCCTCAGGGATACTCTGGCTTACGTGATCTATGATCCGGATAAACCAGTCGCGCCCTTCTTCCAGGGAAGTAATGACACTGACCTTGTCCTGGAGCACCTTGTTCTTGGCTTTAAACTCCTCAACCTCTCTCTCGATATCCTTGAGCTCCGCCAGCTCTTTCCTCTTCTGGCTGATCTCTCCTTCCAGTGCCTTGATCCTTCCCTGCATGCTGTATGCACGCCATCCCACCACGCCCAGGCTGATGATTATCACCAGAACCCCGACGTAAATCTGGTTCATAAAGGTTTCTTTTTTACGCGCGGCTCTTACCGGTAACAGATTAACCTTGATCATTTGTCCCCTGTCCTCCTTAAACCGAGTCCAATGGCTACCGCGGCCCGCGGCCCTATCTCTTCAATGTAGGCTGGATCGAACTGCTTGGGATTACGGTCAACATTGCGGAAAGGGTCCAGTATTTCGACCGGTATATTCTGCCTCTGCTGGATGGTCTCGGCAAGCCCGGAGACACGACAGCTTCCCCCAGCCAGCCATATCTTGTTGATCTGATCCTCAGCCGCCGCGGCCTGATAAAAGTCAAGGGACCGCGCGATCTCTCCGGCTAGCTGGTCCGAGACCCCCCGAATCACCTGCTCCACCTCCCGGCGCATTACCTCCTCGGTCTCGCCTGTACTTGAGCCCCCCAGTTTGAGCATCTCCGCCTCCTCGTAGCTCACGCTGAGTTGCTTCTGGACCTCTTCCGTGTAAAGGTTGCCGCCCACCGAGACATCCCGGCTGAAGACATAGTTGCCGTTCTTGGTCACAACTATGTTGATCAGGCTACAACCAATGTTGACCATGGCCAGCACCTCATTCTCCATTATCTGGTAGTTGATCTCATACATGTTTTGAAGGGCAAAGGCATCAACATCCATCACCACAGCATTCAGCCCGGCCTCGCTGATGACCGTGACATAATCATTGATCATATCCTTCTTAGCGGCCACAAGGAGAACCTCCATGTTCCCCTCATCATCTCCGGGGTTCAGAATCTGGAAATCCAGGTTCACATCATTAATGTCAAACGGGATATACTGCTCCGCCTCCCACTGGATCTGATCCTCGAGCTCCTCCTCGGTCACCGCCGGAAGCACGATCTTCTTGATCATCACCGATTGCCCCGAAACACTGGTCACCACATCCTTGGACTTTATCTTTCGCTCCCCGAGAAGGGTTTGAATCCCGTCAACTATCGCTGAGGTGTTCATCAAAGCCCCGTCAACGATAACCTCCGGCGGAATCGGCGTAACACCAAAATTCTGCAAGGAATACCCCTTCTTCGTCTCGCGCAATTCAACGATCTTGATCGAACTTGAGCCGATATCCAGCCCAATCGTGTCCTTCTTGCCTCCTAATGCCATGGCTTTACTCCTTGTCGTCCATAAATTTGTATAAGTTTATCCCTCTCCCCATCTGTATATTAAGATTGATTATCTCCTCTATCCGATTCATATTATTTCCCCCTGCCACGACCGGACTCTTTTCTTTCATCGTTCAGAAAAACCTTTTCTCTATCGCTCAACTTGAGTCCCAGAGCCAGGATAATCTTACGCTTCGTGTCCATCCGGCACCCTTCCCCCCGCTCCACCCTGTCTACCGTCAACACAGATACCCCTGCCTTCCTCGCAAGCTCGGCTTTACTCATCAATTGAGCTTCTCTTAAATTGCGAACATTATTCCTCCCCATCGGAACCCCTTCCTTCTCTTTTTTCCCAATACTATTTTCTCCAATTATCTATCACTTTGTCAAGAGTTTTCTTTAACTTTCTTAAATTTTCTATAAATTATACTAATTTTAGTATACATATAGTATAAAAAACCCCCACTAACCCAAAATATAGTGCCATGCTTTTCTATTGCAAATTCTTGATTCAGGATAATGTGGGGGTGGAAGGAAGGGAGAAAATCAATCCTACTCGGCAGACGGCTCCTCATAAGTGAGCGCGAAAACCCCCTCTCTGCGCACCCAGCCACCATGGCCGTCCTCGATCTTTATCACCAGCTTGACCTCGCCTAAAAGCTCCTTCTTCATAGTCCAGTATCCATCACCTGTCTCAGGATTTATCCTGGTTCCCGCCGGCCCGACCAGCACCGAATAATTCAAGGTATCCCCATCTGGATCATCCGCCTCGATCCAAAAATTCACCCTGGTATCCTCAATCTCGAAATGCGGCCCGCTTATTACAACCGGGTCTCTGTTGAGAATCTTCACGGGATCTGAAGTCCGAACCGTAATTCCTTCAAAATCACCGTCAGTGCAAATCAGCACATGAACCTCATCCCCCTGTCTGTAATACTTCGGGCTCAATACCTCTCCGTCTTCTCCGGATATCTCCTCGCCGTTTACAAACCAGGAATAAAATATCTCCACCTCATCAGGATCTACCCTTCCATAATTCACAACAGCCTCGAGAGCCGTATTTGTATAAGCCCTTGCAGGCTCGATCCTCACCTTCGCCACCAGGGTCTCCCGAACGACCACCCTCACGGGCTTCGAGTTCTTCCACGGCCCGAAACCATGCTCGCCATGCGCTCTAACCTCAACATAAATCTCGTCGCCCTCTTTCAACTCTTCGCTGGAAAACCGATTAATCGCTCCTCTATGAAATTCCTTCCCGTTCACATACCACTTATACTCAAAAGAAACATCCTCATCCTCCCTGGCCCCCCGGTAGTTCGTCCTCACTGTCAAAACATCACCCGGCCCAGGCTGTCCCGGTATGATCTCCACAAGGGTCACCCGGGGTACCTTCTTCCCTCCGGGGGCCTCCTTAGAGCGGCATCCTGCGAAAAAGACCCCGAAAAGCCCCACGAAAACCACCATCCAGCTCAACCATTTTTTAATCATCCTCAGCACCCTCCTTCCAGAAAAGGTTCATCTCTCAAAAGGATAATAACGCCAGAAAACAAAAAGTCCAACCAAAAGCACCACCGCGGCCACAGGGCCAGCCAGCAGAATACCCCACGGCTTATCCGCAGTGTTGCCGAAAAAATACATCAACCCGGAAAGCACCGCAGGCGCTAGTCCCGCGCCAAGCTTGGTGCAAAAACCCTCTGCACCCATGTACATGGCCTCGCGGCGATACCCGGTAAGCTTCTCGTCCTGGTCAATCACATCAAAAAGTATCGGCCTCTGCAAAACCAGCATAACCGAGACCGGCGGCGCAAAAAGCATATAAAGGATAAAACCCTGAATTTTCGCATCCAAAAAGGGCCACCTCCCGATAGTCAACAAAAGCGGAAGTAAGACCGCAAACCAAAGCAGGCCCCCGATAAAGACCCGCTTCTTCCCGAGCCTGCCGCCCAGCCACGCGGTTAGCGGGAAAAAGGGAAGCGACCCTACAAGTAGTATCCCCAGTAAGTATCCGCCCACATCCTCGCCCTTGCCCATAACCGATGTCGCGATATAAGGCGTCGAGGCCATTAACAGGATCGCGCAGAACAAGAGAATGCTGATCAATAATATATACGGCCTGAAAGGCTGATTCCGGAAGGTCTCGGCCACGGCCTTGAATATCCCGAATGGAACCTCCTTCTCCTTGCGGTGCGGTGTCTCCTTGATCTTATAAATCACCAGGTAATACAAGGCCACCGTGATCACCGCGCCCATAATGGCAAAAGGCTTGTACCCGTCCTTAAGTTCAAGCCCACCCGGAGCCCATCCACCCCTTACAGCATTTATAAGAACCCCCGCAACCACAACGGCAAGAACCCGGCCGATTGCCTCGAACACTCCCATATAGGCTGAAACATTTATCCGCTCCTGAAGGAAAGGCGTGACCTCAGGCAAGATAGCAAGATACGGCGCCACAACCACCGTATAAAGAAACCAGAAAATGCAGATAAGCACAACCAGCCACACATTATTGAACCGGGTAACACCCTCACTCGGCGGAAACCATAGAAGGACAAATATCAGGGCAAGGGCAGGAGAACCGAACATCAAGAACGGCCTCCGTCTGCCCCACCTGCTCCGGGTCCGGTCGCTCCAGAATCCGACTAGTGGGTCTGAAACAGAATCCACTACCCTGCCTAGGATACTGATCACGCCGAATGCCGCAAGGGACGCATACACCGGAAGATTCTGATCCGCAGGCGGGCAATAAAAAAACAACAGCCAGCCCTCAATCATCCCCGTGGTCAGAGCCGCAGGCAGGTTCCCACCTGCATAGATCATGCTCTGCCACAAGGTCAATGCTCGCTCTTTACCTGCTTCCACCATCACAATGGATTCCTTAAAAAAATCTACCCTATTTCAAGCACCCCTGTCAACGACTGTTCAATCATGGACTTGACATAAAAGGAGATGAGGCTTATTTTTTGATAGGGAGGCCTTAAATTATGAAACGAAAGATTTTGTCAGCGGTTTTGTTTTTTATCCTGGGACTCAGTTTCGGCGGTTGTACCTACTACAACCGGATGGTGGAGGGGGATGAGGAGGTAAGCAAGAGCTGGAGCGAGGTTGAGAACCAGCTTCAGCGTCGTAATGATCTTATACCCAACTATGTAAATACGGTTAAGGGGTTTGCCAAGCAGGAGCGCGAGGTTTTTATTAAGGTGACCGAGGCCCGCTCAAAGGTGATGAAGGCCGGCTCGGTGAAGGAGAAGATGGATGCATCGAACCAGTTAAGCGGAGCCCTGGGCCGTCTGATGGTGGTGGTGGAGCGATACCCTGACTTGAAATCGAACCAGAATTTCATGGCCCTCCAGGACGAGCTTGCTGGAACAGAGAACAGGATCGCAGTGGCGCGAATGCGCTATAACGAGGCCGTAAAATCATATAACGCGTATATAAGAAAGTTCCCTCAATTGTTGATCTCAAAAAGCTTCGGCTTTGAGTCCAAGCCCTATTTTGAAGCGCCGGAAGAGGCCAAGGAGTTGCCCGAAGTCGCATTTTGACACTTGAATTGCGGGTCTCACAATTTACACAAGGATTCTGATTTCCTTGCAAGAGATTTATCTCTTCATAGAAGTGTCAAGTTGCTCTGCCTCCAAAAGCCACATGGCTCAGGCCTCAGGCCTCACGGCTCAAGCGTTATTCAATGGTAAAGTTCAATGTCTTGAGAATGTTTCCGTCCGCATCCTGGACTTCCACCTTCCATGCCCCCTTGCGCGTTGCCTCGATGTTCTTTGAACTCCAGGTGCGCCAGTTAGCTGATTTCACATTAAGCTCTACTTCGGCAAGCAGGTTATCTCCTTGATACCAGAGATGCTTGATCTTTACCTCGCCCTTTGCTCCGGTAACCCTGGTGAAGCAGAAGAGCTCGCCCACATCCGCTGGAAAGCTCTCTCCTGCGCCCTCTGGAGTCCGGTCTGTCACTGCCGTGCAGATCACTGCGTCTGCAATCTTAAGCCCTTCCTCCTGAGCCAGCGCCAGGCCCAGCCCGGCCAGAACAAACAGCGACATCATTAACGCGATCAATGCCTTTCCCCTCATTTTTCTCTCTCCCTTCTCTGTTCTTTCTCTGTTCCTCCAGGTTATCCCTTCAAGCCTACATCCCTGTATGTCCAAACCCCCCCTTGCTACGGGGAGATTCCTCCAATTCAAGAACCTCGATTACCTGCGCGGGGGCAACCCTGCTGATTACCATCTGCGCAACCCTGTCCCCCTTCCTCACACAGAACTGCTCTCTCCCGTGGTTTATCAGGATCAATTGTATCTCTCCCCGGTAATCCGTGTCAATAGTGCCCGGGGAATTCAGCAGGGTGATCCCGTGCTTTAGCGCCAGCCCGGAGCGCGGTCGAATCTGGGCCTCACAGCCTTCCGGCAACTCAAGAGCGAACCCGGTCGGTATCAAGGCGCGCTGGCCCGGATCAAGGCAAATCGGGTCGTCGTTTGCCGCGCCCAGATCAAACCCCGCGGCCCCTTGCGTTTTCCGGGCAGGCAGAGGCAGTTCCGGGTCGTATCCGGGAACTCGCTTGATTTTAACCACTGGCCTGTCAGTCATCTCTTTAATCCTTCGGCACACAAAAGCGGAAGATGATGAAGATGTCCCCCTCCTTCCATTCCTTTTCCGGGCCGAGCCGGCGAATGAGCCTTAGGGCCAGTTCAATATTATCCGATTCCATGAACCTTGTAAATATCACGATATACCGGAGGCGTCGGCGCTGAATCTCTGCCTTGAGCTTTGCCTCCGTCTCTCTCTTCTCTCCTTCAGAAAGCGCGTCCCAGCGCAGAGGCTCGCCCAGGTACAAGAAAATCGGGTCTTTGAAGAAACGCCTGTCGGTCTGCCTGCTTGTCAGGTCAATGATCAGCCTCTTTCCGTGCCAGGTCTGGTATGTGCCGGAGTAGCGGTAGATGTCCGGCAACATCGGCAGGTCGAGCACCGAGAATTCTCCCGGCTCATCCGCGATGCCACGATGAAATTCAGGAATAGGGACTGCGGAAAGGGAAAGCGGGGCCTGGAGAAATTCCAGGCACACTAGCAGTCCGAACCCGGCCAGAAAAGCCCGGTACCAGCGTTGAAGGAATCTCTCTGAAAGGGATGCCATGCCCATGCCCACTATCACAGCAAGTGCCAACTCGGTCATCACCACGAATCTAACCGGACTACGGTCCACCTGGAAGACCGGCATGAACCAGCTTAGCCAGCGGAGCGGAAGCGGGACTGAGAAGAGATCATGCTTGCCGACATGGAGGAAAGGCCCGAGTGAGAGGATGAAGAATAGGATTCCGGTTATAGCCCATAGCCCGACCTTGGGAGGCCGGATCCGAATGAGGGTAACAGCCGCAAGCGCGATGACGGAGTATCCGAGGAATATTTCATACCCGCCGACACCGTGTGATCTGGACAGGTCCGGGTCCACGGCAGGGAGAAGGTGAATCAGCGGCTGATACAGGGTCTGAATCGAGCCGGGGATAATGTAACCGAGGAGATTGCCCGAGTATTCCACTTGCTCCTTGAGCGGGGGCATGAATGTCACAGTCGGGTCAAGGAGCTGTTTCAGAACCGCTATTGCGAGCGGCAGGAAGGGCGGGATGAATACTATCCCGGCAATGACAGCCTGTTTCAGGAAATCCCTTGAAATCACAAGACCTCGATCCTTTGTCATGAGGTAGCCGAGATGAATGAGGATAAAGATGAATAGATAAATCATGTAGTTGGGCGAGGAGTAGACGAGAAGCAGAAGTGCCACTCCGAGGCCTATTCCGTGGCGCTTTTTCTTCTGCTCTACCGCGAGGAGATAAAGATACACCGCGAGCACGAGAAACTCGGTGCATGTTACATGACAGCGGGAGATGTTCCAGAAGCGGAATGGGGTGAAGGCGAAGATAAGCCCGGAGATAAATGCGGCTGAATTCTTCGCGGTTCCGAATGATGAGAATGTCAGGTATCGCACCAGGAGAAATGTGAAATAACCTGTAAGGATAAAGGACAGCACAGTGATGAAATTGAAGAACGCAGGGATGCCGGAAGGCGTGCCCAGGATCGCCTGGAAGGGAATTGAGAGCAGGCCATAAACAAAATACACAGGATAAAACACCATGCTGTAGCCTTCGGGGTAGTTTATCAGGGGGTTGAACCAGGGAGATGTGTGCATTTCGACCAGGGCCTGGTAGAACCACCAGAAGTTATAAAGCGCGGCCGTGGTGTCGAGATGCTCGGCAAGGAGATAGTTATGAGCGTCAAAGCCCATAGGGTAGGTCATGACCAGGCTGAGCAAAATAAAGCCCAGGAGGCTTGAAGAGTGAATTTTCCAGTTACCTGACATGACTCATACCGCCCCTGGATTATAAGCTATTTCGCCAGAAATTTCTTGACCTATCTCAAATAATGCGTCAATATAAAAGTTTGATTCATCGAACCCGATAACTAGAGGGCTTGATAAATCAAGCCCCTACACCAAACAGATGCGGGGAAGTCTCTAAAAATACTTGTAATTTGCATGTTCCCGCATTATTTGGGATAATCCTTTTTTAACAATAATTAAAGCTACGCCATGTAAGGGGTCCGGTAAATCATGAAGCGCCACCTTTTTATTCTCTATTTCTTCCTGTCCGGAATGTGCGGCCTGATCTACGAGGTTGTATGGGTGCGGTTGTTCGGGCTGGTTGTGGGAGTGACTATCTACTCTTTTACCACGGTGCTTGTCGCTTTCATGAGCGGGCTGGCACTGGGAGCCTATCTTGGAGGCAGGTACGCTGACAAAACAACCCGGAACCCCTTACGGGTGTATGGCATACTGGAATTAGCCGTCGGGATTTATGCCCTTATAATTCCCTTCTTGATCCAGGCGCTGGGGCCTTTGTTTTCATTCTTCTACCAGAATTTCGAGCAGAATTCACTTGTCTTTTTATTAATCCGCTTTTTCATATGCGCTCTTGTGCTCATGGTTCCTACCACGATGATGGGAGCGACCCTCCCGGTGCTGGTGCGTCACACCTATGCTGGCCGGGAACACTTCGGCTGGACCACGGGAAGGCTCTACGCGGTAAATACCCTTGGCGCGGTGTTCGGAAGTTTTATAAGTGGTTTTGTCCTGATTCCTGTGTGGGGCCAGAGGGCGACGATCTATTCCGCGGCCATGGTCAATATTTTGATCTTTGCTGTCATCTTTCTCTTTCATCGGGAAATGGAAGAAGCGGTTAAGGAGGCCCCTGTCTTATCAGCTATCAAGGAGCGGCTAAAACCACTGGGACCTGCGGCCCTTGTGGTGCTCGTAGGATACGGGCTGAGCGGGGCCGCGGCCATGAGCTATCAGGTGGCCTGGACAAACGCGCTTATCCTGAGCATCGGGACCACCATGTACGCGGTGGGCCTTATCCTGACGGCATTCATCTCGGGACTGGGGATCGGGGGAGCCGTGATGAGCCCCTTTGCCGACAGGATTAAAAGACCCCTGTTCTGGGCAGGGATAATCGAGATCATTATCGCACTCAGCGCAGTTGCCGTGGTGCCTGCCATAGGCCGACTCCCCTTATGGATCCAGAGCCTCCAGACCCCTCATCATTACAACCAGGACCTGGCAATTAGATTCCTGGTTACATTCGGCCTGATATTTGTCCCGACTTTTCTAATGGGAGCACTCCTGCCGATTATCTGCAGGGTCTACGGAGAGAAGCGCGGCGGTGCCGGAAGGGCCATGGGACAGATTTACTCATCCAACACCTTCGGCTCGGTGCTCGGCTCTTTTCTCACCGGCATATTCCTCATTTCATGGCTGGGACTGCGGGTTACTATATTCTCAGCCTCTGTGGCAAGCTTCCTCGTTGGGGCCGCCTTCCTGCTCCTGAGCGATCTTCGGCGCTGGAAAGCAGGGGTAACTCTAGCCGGCCTCAGTATCATTCTAGGGGTATCCATCTGGCTTACTCCTCCCTGGATTCCGGAGGTGATGAATCTTGCTCCTTATATTTATGGCACAGAATATAAAGAAATAATGAAAGAAAAGGATAGTATTCTTGAGTCCTTGTCTAGTTTCAGTGAGCACCTGTATTACAAAGAGGGGGCCACGGCCCTGGTTTCAGTTACCCGGGATAAGGCCACACAAAACATCGCTCTCCGTATCAACGGCAAGGTGGATGCATCCAGTAGTACGGATATGCCCACACAGATACTGAGCGGCCATCTGCCCATGATATTTTGCGAGGACCCGCACAGGGTCATGGTCCTGGGGCTGGCAAGCGGGGTAAGCCTGGGCGCTGTAACCCGCCACCCTGTGGAGAAAATTGATTGCCTCGAGATCTCACCCGAGGTGGTCGAGGCGTCCCAGTTCTTCGATCATGTCAACCATGACCCTCTTTCCGACCCCCGGGTGAATATGATCATCAACGACGGCCGGCACCATCTAACTTATACTAAGAAGACCTACGATGTCATTATCTCAGAGCCTTCCAATCCCTGGATCTCTGGCATGGGAGTGCTTTTCACAAAGGAGTTCTTTGAACTGGCGAAAGAACGCCTGAGTCCCTCCGGGGTTTTCCTCTGTTGGGTCGGCATATATAACATGGACGAAGAAACAACCCGCCTGCTGGTCCGGACATTTGGCTCTGTGTTCCCGGAAATGACACTCTGGGACTCCGTTCCCGGAAACGACTATCTTCTCATGGGCTTCAGACAGAAATTTGAAGTTGATTTCGATCATTACATGGATAAACTTTCCAGCCCGAAGGTTGCAGAGGATTTGAAAAGGATTAATGAAACCCCTTTACGGATTCTGTCTCGATTTCTGATGGGACCCAAGGCCCTGGCCAAATTCGCCGGACAAGGGCCGATCCATACTGATGATAAGAGAGAGATGGAATATATCCTTCCAAAAAGAATGGCGAAAAATTCCTATGAAAAGAGAACCCATCCTCTGTGCAATCAATTCTTCGAGTATTCAGAGAACATTTTTTCATACCTCCGTTTTTCTTCCCCTGGAGACAGGGAAAAGATAATGGCACAGCTCGAGCCCTGCATCCGTGGACGAAAACACATCATGCAGTCCTTGCTCGCGGCCACGGACAGCCCTCCCCGGCATTACGATGAGATCCTTTACCTGGAGCAGGCATGGGATGTCTGTCCAGGGGATGTCTCGGTGAGGGATGAGCTTCTTCTCAATTATTACTCCCGGGCTAACAATTATCTCGAGGGCTCCCGGATCAAGGATGCCACCTCGGACCTCATAAAAATCATCAGCCTGAACGAGCAGGATACCCTGGTGTACGACACCCTGGGAAAGATTGCCTATGACAACGGGGACAAGGAGTCGGCAAGGCCATGGTATGAGGCCTCGCTGAAAATTGATCCCGCAGATGCAAGGGCGCTCTTCCTTATGGGCCTACTGGAGTTTGATTCCAGGAGAAATGAGGCCGCGAGAGGGTACCTGGAATCTGCGGTTCGATTATTTCCGGAATTCAGAAAAAAAGATGAGATGCGCTTGTATTATCGCCCCCTTTCAGGATATATGGGCTGGCAGGTTGATGCCATGGCCCTGGACAGGCTGGGCGAGCTCTCTCTGCGCGAGAGGAAACTCTCGGAGGCTGAAGACAGCTACCGAAAGGCCCTGCTTCTCAATGAGAATTTCGAGAGCGCACGGCTTGGACTCGCCATGACCCTGATCAACCAAGAGCGCTTTCACGAAGCGGTATCCGAATATAACAATATCCTGGAAAGGAACCCTGATAGCATCCTCGGGCATTTCTACCTGGGCAATCTGCTTTCCGGGCGAAGAGGCGGCGAGAAAGAAGCCCGCATACACTGGCGGAGGGTGCTGGAGTTAGATCCGAATTTTCCTGCACGCGAATTCATCCAGGACAGGCTAAAGGAAAAACCGGGCCCCTGAAAAGAGCAATCTCTTCGGAAATATCTACGATCCGGTTATTGTTCTGTTAACAGGATGGTTGTATATCCGGAGGCATGGCGGAAGAATATCTCCGGAGCCGGATCAGGGTTAATCCTGAGACGATCAAGCGTGATCGTGTGTCGCTCTCCCTGATAGTTGATCTGAAGACGCCTTGGAACCCATCCGAACCGACTCACAGAGGAGAACACCCCTCTCTTCAGAATGACCTCTCCAAAAAACTCCCCTTCAACATAAACCTCAATCCGCGAAAGTGCAAGGCTCTCAGGATCGAACCAGAGCACTCGCACCTTCTCATGCCCATCCAGCTCGATAAGCCGATAACCCTCTCCGTCCACCTTCCACACATACTCGCAACCTTTGCGACGGAGCTGACCCATGAGAAGCGGGAACTGGTCCAGGAGAAGCAAGGGATGAAAAAATTCCTCCGAGAATGCCTTCATGCTCGAGATCTGATCCGCCGCCCCCCCGAGAAGATCCGGCTCATTGGCATAAAAAGCCCGCTCCAAAGGAATTAAAAGCTGAAACCTCGAACCAGAGCTGACAAGCTCAAAACCGGGTGCCCCCGCCAGAGCATAACCCTGAATAAGAACCTCGAACTCATCATCCCTCTTCAGACAAATCAGGCCTGAGAGGCGAGCGCCTGCTATCTCCATCCTCAGGTCCGCAACCAGACACTCAAGCTCTCTGGCCCGATCCTCATAATAGCGGAAGATGTCATCAGGACCAACATCCTCCAGGACAGGAGCTCGAACCCGCTTGAAACACCCGGACTCCCCAAGCAAGAAAACCGCCAATAACAGCCCCGGCAAAGCCCTTCGCAAATTCATTAAAAAAATTATACCACAGAAATCATGCCTTGTAAATATCCGATATATTGTGGCTTTCGATTTTTTCCCACGAGATGTTGATTTTTTTCTTGACAAATAAATTATATTTAGCTATAAAAACATCAATTTTATTAATTTTGATATCAAATGAATATCAATTAGACTTAATTATATTAAAGAAAGGGTATTGGCCATGGAGCAGATGGATGAACTCTTCAGGAGACATTTTCAGTTCGATCCCATGTATAGCTTGGCTCTACTCAAGGTTTCACATGACCTCAGTTCCAGTAAGCATCAGGGATTCAAAGAGATTCTTGAGGACACGCTCACAGATTTCCGCATAGACCAGCGGGCGTTCGAGCGATACGTGGATAAACACCGGGACGACCTCACCCTGACCTGTCGGCAGATGGGTCTTTGATCCCGGGTTCACGGGCCAGGGTCCAGGGGCCGATGAAGCGGAAGCGAGTAAAGCGGAGCAGAAGCAGAGCGGAATTTCAAAGGTGGCGGCGGAGCGCGAGTCGGGCCCTGGTCCCGTGGATTCCGGGAAGGGGTAGATGATGTTTGAGCTTTTTAATCCGACAGCAGGCAGGGCATATCGGCTGACCGGTCTGATCAAGGAGATCGGCCGTGGGACCGGCGCTGACCTTTCTCTGCCGGATGACCGCAAGGCCTCCCGCATCCACGCCCGGCTGGAGAAAGACGGCGAAAACTGGGTCATTGTGGACCTGGAAAGCACAAACCACACCTTTGTCAACAGCGAGAGCATCAAACAGAAGAAGCTGAAGCACGGTGACGAAATCCGCATCGGGGATACCATCCTGATATACAGGAGAGCCGTAGAGCCTGCGTCCGGAGAGGGAGAAGAAGCCACACGGGTGGACCTCTCGCTTTCAGGGCCATTCTCCTTACTACACCGCATTCTGAAGCGACTAAAAACCTGATGAGCCAAACACGATCCGGGGCCATCCAGGCCCTCGCGGTCGGGGCCGGGTTCTTGTTTATTTATACCGCGGTCAATAGCGCGGCTGAGCTTGAGAGACTGAACGCCCCGATCAGTGCGGTATCAAAGCAGGACTACCGGGCCGCGGTCCAGCTCTTGCAGGAGACCGACCTTGATCCCGCAAAAGAACAGGATAAAGACCGCGCAGACCTTATCCTGGGCTATTCCTACTATCGCCTCGCAGATTACGAGAATGCCCGAAAAACCCTGCTGGAAGGCCTCCGGCCATCCTCTTTGTTGATGCCCTATCGGCTTTACTATGCGGCGCACTCCTGCTATGACCAGGGAAGGCACGAGGCCAGCGTGGAACTTTTTCAAAAGCTCCTGCAAGACCGGCCATCGGAGAGCCTTACGCTCCGCTCACTCTACCTTCTCAGCTACTCCAGGGTTGCGCTGGGAGATTATTCCGCCGCAAAGCACGGGCTCTTCATGCTGGAGAAGCTCCCCGGCACCAGATCCGCATGGAAGCCGGATATCCTTTACCTCCGTGCCGAGGCTGAAAAGGGATTGGAGAATCCAGAGGCTGCGGACACGCTTCTTAAAAGACTGTGGATAGAGTATCCGCTTTCAAGATATGCCAAACTGGGAGAAGGGTATTCTTATGCGCTGGATGAAAAGCTCGCACGGGTAAAGAACCTGGATGCCGCGGGTGAGCGGGATAAGGCCCTCTCCGAGTTGAACCCGCTTATTGAAGATGCCGAGGCGCGAAGATATGAAAAGGACAGGCTGGTTGAACTCTACCGGCTCAGGGCCTCTATATATCTCTTGCTACGGCGGTATGCTCAAGCCGCAGAGGAGATTGAGCGACTTGAAAGACTCGTAAAACCCGCCGCTGACCCTCAACTCCTCTACGACAAGGCCAAGGCGCTCAGCAGGCTTGACAGGGACAGCGATGCGATCGGCATTTACATTCAAATCTGGCAAAACCACCCGCAATCTACATTGGCACCCCTCTCGCTCCACCGTGCCGGCCGGATATACCAGTTGGACCTCCATCACGGCGAGGCCATTCGCACATTCCGGGAGCTGATCCGAAACTACCCTGACCACGAACTCGCAAGAGACGCGCTCTTCCAGGTCGGATGGATATACTACCTGAAAAAAAAGTACAAGAAGGCATACGAATACCTGGATAAAATCCCTGTCCTGGAAAACGAGCCGGTCTTTAACTCCCGAACCCTTTACTGGAAAGCAAAGGCCCTTGAGCGCCTCAAAAAGAAAAACCAGGCGCGCGAGATAGAGCAGTATATCATCAAGCGATACCCCTATACCTCCTATGCATGCTTTCTACAAGGATATTTTCCAAAGGATCAGGGGAACGGGAATCCCTCAACAAGGCCAAAGGCCCCGAATTCCCCGGGCCTCTCACGGCCCCTCCCGGGGACAGGAGCAAGACTTTCCCTGGCGAGCGAACTGGTTAACCTTGGACTCTGGCAGGACGCTACCGAGGAGCTGATTTGCATTGAGGATAAAAGGGGGTTGTCTGAATCCGAGATACTGGCCATCGCACAGCTATACGAACAGACCGGAAACTACTTCCGGTCACACCGTCTGGTTTACAATCATTTCTCCGACAGGCTGGAAAAATCCCTCAAATCATATCCCGATCATGCGAGACTCGCATACCCTCTGGCCTATGCCGACCTGGTGGAAAAGCAAGCCCGCAAAAATGACCTGGACCCATTCTTAATCATGGCAGTGATCTACGCGGAGAGCCGCTACAAGCCCGATGTCAGATCAAGGGCCGGAGCGCTCGGGCTGATGCAGTTGATGCCGGCCACTGCAAAAAGGATGGCAAAAGAACTCGGGGACAAGGGCTTTCGCAAAAATCAACTCACACTACCCGAGGTCAACCTCCGTTACGGATGTTATCACCTGGCAAAACTCATCACCGAATACCAGGCAGAAAAACAAGACAAACCAGGCGCACTGGTCCAGGCACTCGCATCATACAATGCCGGAAAAAAACAGGTCAGAGAATGGAACAAAACATATGAAAAATTCAACCTGACTCCTGAAGAATTCATCGAAATCATTCCATTCAGCGAAACCCGTATCTATGTCAGAAAAGTCCTCGGGCTATACGCAATCTACCGGACTATCTATCCCCAGGGATTTCCCTCTCAGACCGAAAACTGAAACCCCCACGCCTCAAGCCTGCACCGGGTGTGCGACATAAATGGTGACTATCCATGAAATATACGGCTCCTCTTGAG
>CAZOMR010000023.1:0-21345 GCA_964580655.1 uncultured bacterium | reverse complement strand
CACAACTTTTGGAAATCCCAGGGCCACTTGACCACCATTTATGTCGCACACCCTGTATAGAAATGTTACTGGCCTATACCTGTCTAAATCTGATATAATCAAGCTCATCTTAAGAAAGAGATATAAAATAGCCCGATGCTAGCCACAGTAATTTCCGGAGCATTGCTCGGGATAGACGCCTGTCCTGTGGATGTGGAGGTTGACCTGAGTGCGGGTCTTCCTTTTTTTAACATAGTGGGTCTGCCCGACCCTGTGGTGAAGGAGAGCAAGGCCAGGGTCAAATCAGCGATCAAGAATGCAGGCTATGGCGTAAATACCAGTCAGCGTGTTGTGGTCAACCTGGCGCCGGCGGACATCAAGAAGGAAGGGGCGTGTTTTGACCTGCCTATCTCCATTGCCCTGCTTGCCGCACTCGGTGTGGTCAAGAGAAAGCGGATCGCAGACATCCTGCTCGTGGGCGAGCTGTCACTCGACGGCCGGATCAAGCCTGTAACCGGGTCACTTCCGCTTGCTATCCTGGCCAGAAAAAAGAGATTCAAGGCATTTATCCTCCCTCGAAGAAACGCACGCGAGGCCGCGATAGTAAAGGGAATTAAGGTCCTGGGTGCGGATAATCTGGCCGAAGTGGTGGAGTATCTGAATAATGCCCTTGAGCTTGAAGCAACCGAGCTGGACCCCGGGGCAGTCCTTGCCCAGGGCAGGGATTACTCCGTGGACTTCTCCGAGGTCAAGGGCCAGGAAAACGCAAAGCGGGCTCTGGAGGTCGCATGCGCAGGCGGACATAATGTCATCATGATAGGCCCTCCCGGAGCCGGCAAGACCATGCTCGCACGCAGGCTTCCCACAATACTTCCGGACATGGGTTTTGAGGAAGCTCTTGAGACCACGAAGATTTACAGCGTGATGGGGCTTCTGGATGAGGAAACATCCCTCATCTCACAGAGGCCCTTTCGCTCTCCTCATCACACCGTGTCCGATGCCGGGCTAATCGGGGGCGGAACCATACCCCGGCCAGGGGAGATCAGCCTTGCGCATAACGGGGTTCTGTTCCTTGATGAGCTTCCCGAGTTCAAGAGGAATGTTCTGGAGGTCTTGCGCCAGCCTTTAGAGGATGGCAAGGTCTTGATCTCCCGTGCCGCAACCTCTCTCACCTTTCCGTCCCGCTTTATGCTGATCGGAGCAATGAATCCCTGCCCATGCGGTTATTTCGGCGATGCGCATCATGCCTGCCACTGCACCCCGCTCATGATCCAGCGTTATCGGTCCCGGATATCCGGGCCACTTCTTGACCGGATTGATATTCACATTGATGTCCCCTCGGTGCGCTACCGCGAGCTTTCGGCTGAGGCCGGCGGAGAATCATCGGACCAGATACGAGACCGCATCAGCCGGGCCAGGGGCATTCAGAAAGACCGGTTCAAGCATTCCCGCATCCATTCCAATGCCAGCATGTCCCCTCGCCAGATCGAAAAGCATTGCGCCATTTCAAACGAAGGTCACGGCCTGCTTGAGGCCTGCGTGGACAGGCTGGGCATGAGCGCAAGGGCACATGCCCGCATACTCAAGGTCTCCCGAACCATCGCGGACCTGGAGGGCTCGGAAAAAATCTCATCATCGCATATCTCCGAAGCCATCCAATACCGGAGCCTGGATAGAGGCCTGCTTTGAGAAGGCTTTCTCTTGGCCCGGAGCAAGGGATTCCCAAACAGCATTAGAGTATCCTTGCGGCCGGAAACCTCTCTGATATAATCGGACTTATTAACAAGAGCACTTTTATAGTTGACATCTGTCAGCTAATTCCCTCCCCCTTTTGATGGGGGAGGGTAAGGGTGGGGGTGCTTGAAAAACTCATGTAGAGCCACCCTCCCCTTAATCCCCTCCCATCCAGGGAGGGGAAAATCATTAAGATGCTCATTGAGGGTGTCATCTATAAAATGCTTCGAGTAATATTTTTTCCAGGAGGCCAGACATGGAAGTCGGTTTTGACAGGAAGAGCATGATCATTGATGGAGAACGCAGGTTCATCTTCTCGGGCGCGATTCATTACTACCGCCTGCCCGGCCCGGATATGTGGCGCTCGCGGATCAAGAGGCTCAAGGACATGGGGATGAATGCGGCGGACATATACTTTTACTGGTCGTATCATTCCCCGAAGGAAGGCGAGTATGAATTCACGGGAGAGCGTGATGTGGACCTTCTCATGGACATGATTGAGGATGAGGGTCTTTACCTGATTGCGCGGCCCGGGCCTTATATCTGCTCCGAGGTGGATGGCGGGGGATTTCCCGCATGGCTGATTTCCAAGCGGCACCTGGCCCTGAGATGCAAGCGCAAGGGAAAATTTTTCTATGACTCAGAATACAGGGGATATGTGCGACAGTGGTATGAGCAGATAGTTCCGAAAATCGCAAAGCGAAAAAACCTGATACTCTTCCAGGTAGAAAACGAATACCATTTCCTGCCCACGCCTCGCGGGATTCTTGCACGCGCGCTCAAGGTCCTTCAGACGCACTTCGGACCGAACATCCTGTTTAACCTCTCACTCAATCCAGCGATACAAAAGGTAATGCTGGCCCGCCAGCGAAGCGCATTCCGGTCCCCGCATTACAGGAATTCCAGCCAGTATCTTCGGGAGCTTAATCAGATGTCGCGGGACCTGGGAGTGAAAGTGCCTATCTTTCATAATGATGTAGTCGAGTCAGGGGTGCGGTTCACGGATGTGGACATCCTGGCCATAGATGATTATCCTGTCAAGGCATTTGACCGGGACTGGCGTGGCAGGGGTAATCCCTTTGCCAACATAGACCTTTTCGAGCAAGGCCATAATGCACACGGCGTGCAATGCCCGATCTTTGTGGCCGAGACCCAGGGGGGCTGGTATGACCTCTGGGGCGGAAAAGGATATGACTATAACCGGGATTTCCTCGGACCCGATGCGCTTGACATCACCATGAAGTCCTGCATGGCACAGGGATCGGCAATCCTCAATCTGTTTATGGCATGCGGGGGAACAAGCTTCGGATACCTCGCAAGCCCGGATGTATATTCGTCATATGACATGGCCGCTCCTGTGACCGAGGGCAATCGCTTCTCGGCCCGCGCGAAAGCCGCAAGGGCCTTCTCCGACTTTGTATTCCACAATGAGCAGGACCTTCTTTCAGCAGAGCCGGATGACTCGGTGAGCGTCCAGGACAAGGAACTATTCTGCCGCGCGAGAAAGGCGGCTTCGGGCAAGAGTTTTGTTTATATTCGTAACCTTACATCTCTTGAGAGGGAGGCGAGGGTCGAGCCCGGTGGTGCAGAGGTTTCTATTCCGCCATTCTCGATGACCGTGCTGGTATTGGACGAGGGGGGCAAGATAATAGACCAGTGTGCGCCTTGCATCCAGGCCGCGGACCCGGACCTGCCCCGGGTTGCGCTTCCTGAACTTTCACACTGGACATTTGCAATGGCGAGCAAAGAGCTTGACCCGGACTACGATGATTCGGACTGGCTGGATGTTCCGGCATCAAACCGGCTCGACCTGGACGCACTCGGAATTCACTTCGGCTATGCCTGGTACAGGGCTCATTTACAAATGATTCCCTCAAGCATCAGGATTCACGCCCGGCATTGCTTCGCGGCATACCTTAACGGACATCTCATCCTGGCCAAGGATAACCACTTAAACCGCCTTGCCGTAGGAGAAGATTTTGCGGATACTTATGAGGTCGTGCCATTGCCTGAATATTGGATGCCCGACCGGAATGTCCTTGTGATCCTTGTAGAGAGCCTGGGCCATAATAAGGGGTTCCTGGAAGACCTTCATAACCCGCGTGGGCTTATCACGGTTGAAGCAGAGGGCGCGATCTCAAGCTGGAGAGTCCGGGGAGGAATTCTGCCCGGAGAAAAGGGCATGACCCCGAAACTGGATTTCGATTCTCTGAACCTGGAAACCGAGGATGTTACCATTCCACATCAATGGGCATTCGCCCAGCACGGGGTGGGTCTATATCAGACGCGGTTTCGGCTCAACCTTCCGGGGCCGGATGATCCGGCCATTGGCGTGAGGATCAGCAAGGCGCCTGAGAAGGCGAACATCTACCTGAACGGGCACCTCATCGGCCGTTACTGGGAAAGCGTGGGCCCGCAAAAGCTCTTCTACCTGCCCTCGGCCTGGCTGAATCATAATGGAGAGAATCATCTCGCGATTGCGCTCTGGCGATGGGACGCACCCTCTGGACTGAGCGAGGTTAACCTGGAGCCTTATCCGTGAGGATGAATCTCCGAATCCGCTTGAGAAAAAGGATAAGGAGAATTGTGAGTATCCCGATAATAGATAACCATATCCCTATCCGGGTAGGCCAAGGATAATAGCGAAATACCAATTCATGGTCCCCGGCCGGGACATGCACTGCCCGGAACAGAAAATACGCGCGCCGAATTCTCGATTCCTCTCCATCCAACTCGGCGCGCCAGCCCGGAAACCACTTATCGCTGAGAACCAGCCAGCCAGCAGAATCGGAACTGACCCTGATCCTGACGCGCCCGAATTCATATTCCTCGATATTCAATTCACCGCGAGCTCCCGGGTTTTCCCCCTCTCGATCCTTCCCCTGCAATAACACAGACTCCAGCGGATCGAAATTATCATCCAGCATCCGCTCAAGGACCTGCTCCATGTCAGGGAAGTATTCAGCTTTCGGAACCCAGAATGCCCGCGGCAGTGCAGAGGTGTTTTCATAGATGCGGCAGTCCTGATCGTAGATCATCCTGAATGCTGGCAGGATGTCTTCTCCGATCAGGCCAATGTCCCCGAAAAGGGCATAATCGTTCTCCGGGTTGCCGTGCGGTCCGGGCGTGCTGGCCAGGGCCAGGCAGAAGGCTTCGTCGGAAAAGTCGGAAAAGGGAATGACTGTATTCATCTCGAGCCAACACCGCTCCCCGGAGCGGGCCCCTGGATCGAGAAACCGGAAGAAGACAAGACGGGAAGCGGTCTCTGTCCGGGCCAGAGCGGAGAGGCATGCCCCGTCAAAGCCCTCGGCCCCCCACGCGTTCTCCATGATCCCTGCATCCAGATGAAGCGCTTTAGCGTGAATTGGATTTATTTTTAACTCGATACGCGCTGGAGCATGCAGGAACATGGAATCGCGGCTTCGGCTGTTGATCTCGGTTTTCGCGCGGGAGAAGAAATGCGGATGCGGAGCGAGAATGCTTTCAAGGGACACGGCTTGCGGAAGCGGGACATCCCCTAAAGGACTGGGTGAAAGGACATATCGTAGATTGATGAGGTTGATAAGTCCCGCAGGCGCGCGGTTGAGGTCCAGGTCAAAATAGAACCTTCCTTTTTCCAGAAAGTGACCTACTCTTTCAGAGTCGTTCTTCCAGCCGTTGACCGCTGAGAAAAAATTGACATAATCTTTTGGATAAAGAGGGGCCTGCTCGCGTATCTCAGGGACCCGGTAAACCCCGCCAAGGTTTGGATGCAAAAGATACGGTTCAAGACTGTAAACCCGGAAAATACCGGCCCGGGATTTCAGAAATTCTACCGCGGGCGGCACAGGATAGACGCGGAAAGCCTTGTCTCCATAAAGCGGCACAGCCAGGACGAAGTAGATGAAAAGCTCGGAGGCGGCAAGAATTATCACGGCCCCGGAAATGAGCCTGGAACGCGAGCGAAGCCAGGATAGTTTCCACCCGATCAAGACTAATGCGCCGGTAATGACCAAGGCGATGCCGGATAAAAAGAGCGCGTGCCAGAAGAGGCCGGAGTGAAGAAGCACATGCCGGAACAGCCAGGCTTCACCCATGATCCAGATGAGGATGACAGCGAAAGGGGAAAACAGAAGCGGAAGGCTCAATTTCTTTCTGGCGATCATGTCCAGGCTGAATCCGGCGAGTATGGCCGTGGAAAAGGCTAGATAGGGCTGTGCGTATCGGAAGTTCTGCATCTTGTTGAAGAGCGGCAGATGATTGACCAGGGAGAAGCCCGGCAGGTAAAAGGTCATCCCGAAATAAAAGAAGATAGCAATGACAAAAAAGAGCATAATAGCAGGAAGTCTGCGCAGATGAACAAAGGCCAGAATTGCGAGGCTTGAGACCATCCATCCGAGGTATGCAGGGAGCAGGGTGAACTGGTGGAGTCTTTCCGGGACATGAGAGGCCGATGGGGGAATCCAGTAATCGAAGACAGGGGTTACAAGAGCCAGGAGGTGATTCATTGGCACATGAATTTTTTCTATGCCGGGGAAATGGTAATTCCAGCACAGGCCAAGATACTCAATAAAGGGCAACAGCCCGTAGCCACTCAAGAGGTGTATGAGGATCAGGCCGACCAGGATGATCGTGAGCCTGACAAGAAAGGGCTTCAAGCCTTGAGGGAAAGGGGTGTTTAACACCAGGGATGCGAACACGAAGAAGGCGAAGCAGTATCCGAACGCGAAAAAGGTTATCTCGGGCTGATACCCTGTGACCAGCCAGGCGCCGACCAGAATGCAGGCCAGAAACCAGGTAAGACTTACTCGCTTGGCGAGCTTCAGCAGGATGAGCATTTCCAGGGGAAAAAGGGCTTCTATGTTGATGTTTATGAAGCTGTGAAATTCCCGGAAGTATCCGCAGAGCATAAATGCCAGGCCACACAAGGTAGCGGCCCCAAAGCCCATTTTGAGAGTCCGGGCGAAAAGATAGGTGAAGAATCCGGCCATCAAGAAGCGGAGCAGAAGATAAAACTCCCACCCGGCCAGAGAGTCAAGGATAAAGGCCATCACCTTCAGAGGATAAAAAACACTTGGCCAGGTCCAACTGACAAGGGAATTACCGAACCCGTGGAAAGGGTCCCACAGCGGAAGTTGCCCGGCACGAAATGTATCTATGGATACCTCATCCCCGGGATAAAAGAGATACAGAGGAATCGGGTCCCAGATGACTTCGAAAAACATGGTCTCGCCCATGACCCAGCGGCTTGAAAAGGCTAGCACCATCAGGATGATGTAAAAAAGCAGAGCCAACAGATGCTGGCGCCCGAGCCTTTCAGAAGAATATTGAGAACTCGAATTCACGCCCGTTTTTTTCCGCTAAAGATAATCTGAATCATTATACTATCTTAGAGGGAAGCAGTGCGAAAAAAGTTGACTCGGGCTTTCGGTTCCATGATAAGATATTCTGGGAAGAAAGATAAAAAGGAGAACAGGTAAAGGCCTGCTCCGGAAAGCTGGACCATGCGTCTTTATGAGTTTGAAGGAAAGAAGCTCTTGAAAAAAGCTGGCGTTCCTCTTGCACCCTCCATCGAGGTCCGAGACGCCGCGGGTGAAAAAATCTCCGAAAGAGCCAGGGCCGCGGCTGATGAAATCGGCCCGCCTGTGGTCCTGAAGGTTCAGATACTGCGCGGTGGCCGGGGCAAGGCAGGCGGCATAAGGCTTGCCACCAGTGCGGCTGAGGCTTGTGAGGTTGCAAGCCAGCTAATCAATTCAGAGTTTTACGGGATGACCCCGGATAGCCTGCTGGTTGAAAAGGCGCTCGATATTGAGCGGGAATACTATCTCGGCATTACCATTGACGAGGTTGCCAAGGAGAATGTGCTTATCCTGAGCGAGGCTGGCGGAGTGGATGTGGAGGCCGAGGCAAGGGGCACGGATACCCGCTTTGTCCGCCAGAGCATTAATCAAATTCAGGGCATACTCCCCTTTCAGGCCAGGGAGGCCGCGGCTGGCGCCGGCTTTTCAGGAAGAATTCTTAACACTGTCACAGGCCTGATTACAAGGGTCTGGACATGCTACATTGAATGGGATGCCCAGCTATTGGAGATCAATCCACTCATCGTGACAAAATCCGGGGAGATATTTGCCTCGGATTGTCGGATGGAGATTGATGACGAGGCCATGTTCCGTCAAAAGGATCGGCTTCTGGCTCTCGGCATAGAGCCGCGGGAGGACAGGAGTCGGCCACCGACCCGGCTTGAACTTGAGGGTGCCGAGGTTGACCGGCTTGACCACCGTGGCGTGGCTGGAAGGGTTGTGGAATTCGACGGTGACATAGGGCTCATCATAGGCGGAGGCGGTGCAAGCCTTACCGTGTTTGATGCGATCCTTCGGTACGGGGGCAAGCCTGCGAACTACTGCGAGATCGGGGGCAATCCCACGGTCAAGAAAATCCAGCGGCTTACGGAGGTGATCGCAAACAAGCCGGGGCTTGCCTGCCTCGGGGTGATAACCAATGTGCTCAGCAACACAAGGGTTGACCTAGTAGCGCGAGGCGTGATCAACGGCCTGATAAACTCCGGCATTGATATTGAAAAATTCCCGGTTGTATTCAGGGTCCCGGGAAGCTGGGAGGATGACGGGTTCCGCATTCTGGAGAAATACGGGATCAAGTATTTCACACGGCGCGAGACCATGGATGATGCGGCCAGGCATCTGGTCCAGATGCGAAATCGGATAAAGGATACCGGCAAGGAAAAAAACTGAAAGGAGGGAATGGCATGAAGATAAAATGGAACGGCCATGCCTGTTTTACCATCACGACCGGGGAGGGGACCGTGATCGTGACCGATCCTTATGAGCCGGGCGGATATGACGGGGCCATCAAGTACGGGAATGTGAAAGACAGGGTGGACATTGCACTCGTGAGCCACGATCATGCAGACCACAATTATGTGGAGATGCTTGAGGGATCGCCAGAGGTGCTGAAAGGGACCGGCGAGGCAAAGGGGATCAGGTTCAATGGCATCCCCTGTTTTCACGATGAGACTAAAGGCTCGGAAAGGGGACCGAACACTATCTTTGTCTTTGAGGTGGACGGGGTCAAGGTAGCGTTTGCCGGGGACATCGGGCACCAGTTGAGCGGGGATGAGCTTAAGGCTCTCGCGGATGTGGATGTTCTTATGGTCCCGGTGGGAGGGACATTTACCGTTGACGCCAGGGGAGCCGCGGCTCTTGTCCAGGCTATCAAGCCGCGGATGGTCATTCCCATGCATTTCAAGACCGAAAAGTGCGCTTTCCCCCTGGCCTCGGTGGACGAGTTCCTCAAACACATGACCAACAGCAAAAAGTTAAACAAGACAGAGATAAAGATAACCCCGGAATCTCTCCCGGTCAAGGGCCCGGAGGTCTGGGTCATGGATTACGCGTGCTGATCAGATGCAGACTGCGATTGATTGGGTGGACTACTGTGGCCGTTGTCTTCATGTATGCCTGCCAAACCTCCGGGAACTCAAGTAGGCCTTTCTAGGCAGATGGCCCGCATGCGCCGTTTTCTAAAGTTCAGCCTGTTCATAATTCTAGTTGATCTTTTCATTCTCCTTTTTCTGGAAGGTGGCATGAGGGTCTTTCATCTCGGAGAACCCATCGCTTCATTCCTTGAGGAGAAAAGTCCGGATGGCGATGTGTGGGTCACCTATCAGGGCAACTCGATCCAGCCGGGCTTTCCCAGGGAGAAGCCAGCGGATACCCTCCGCATCTTCTGCTTCGGCGGAAGCACCATGCTCGGGTTTCCCTATCATCCGCGATGCAGTTTTATGCGAATCTTTGAATGGATGGTCAATGAATCTGCTCCGGGCCAGTCGTTGGAAGTAATCAATCTTGCCAAACTGGGTGCGGACAGTAAGGATGTGCTCCGGCTCATGGAATCCTCGCTCTCTTACCACCCGGACCTGATAGTTCTCTACACAGGCCAGAACGAGTTCCTTCGTTTCTCTCTGCTCAGCGAGACCGGGCATCCTGGTCTCGTAAGTGCCCGGGAGTTTCTTGCCAGGCACTGTCGCATCTATCAGGCGCTTGTTAAATTCTCGGAAAAGGCTGTGGCCGCTTTCCCGGTCATGATTGCAAGGGAACAGGGCCTCTTACCCTTCCTGGGACGCCTTGTGCCGGAAGACCAGGGAGATGGCATGCCCAGGCCCTCAAGAAAGACCTGGCGCGATGAAAAACAAAGGGTCTTTGCAGGCAATCTGGAGAAGATATTCGAGCTCGCCTTGCAAAATCATGTTCCGCTTATCGCGTTCAACCTGGCTGTCAACCTTCGAGACTGGCCGCCTTTGCCCGAACCTGTCCCGGAGGGGCTCTCCCAATCGCAAGAACATGATCTAGCCTCTGCACTGAAGCAGGCGGAAGCCTTTCTGGAAAGGGGGAATCCCCAGGCCGCGGTGAGGCTCCTTGAGGATATGGAGGCTCAAGCCCCGGATTACGCGCTGATCAAGTTCCTGCTTGGAAGAGCCATGTCAAGGCAAGGAAACACCGATGAGGCCCTGGCTTGTTTTGAAAAGAGTCAAGCCCTGGAGCAGGATCAGCATCGCGCACCACCCTCATTCAACCGGATAATCTCTCGCCTGGCTGGTGAAAGAGGAATTCCCTTGATTAACCCCGGGGATATTTTCAAGGGGGTAGCCCACGGCGCTCCGGGTTTTGAGTTTTTCGAGGATCACTGTCATCCCAATCTTAAAGGGCAGGTTCTGATCGCGCGTGCTTTATATGAAAAGCTACGAGAGCTGGAGATTATCCGGACTCCCGCGTATACTTCGCCGTGGCCCTTTCCGCACGATGAGATAGAGGTAAGGATAAAAAGGGACTTTGGCCTTACGCGTGAGTTTCTCCGGGAGAGAAAGCTCTGGCTCGCTATCTATTACGCTCTCAACCGCGCTCTTCCGGGCCGAGATCATAAAACGATCGCGACCTTTACAGAGGTGATCAATGCCGACCCTCTTGACCCGCTTCCCCGAATATGCCTGGCCTTGATTCATCTGCGGCAAAACCGGGAGGCACTTGCACTTGAGCAATGGAATGAGCTTATGAAAGAGAGTCCGTGGAATTTCCGCAAGTGTATCAAGCATTACTTCAGCCCGAGCATGGACCTGCGGGCAGAGGTATTGATGGCCAGGATTCCGCATGAGCGCGATGGCCCGCCGCTTGCAGGCATGATCCTTGTCAGGAAGCCTTCGGAAACTGGTGAACCAGAGGAAACAGCCTGGATCCCGCTATCGGAATTCAACCGGTTCTGGCGCTGGTCTGAAGGGTCCTGGAAAGACATAACCGCGGAATTGCAAAACCGCCTGGAACAGCGTGCCTTGAAGCTCAGTAAACTGGATAAAGAACCGGTTCCATACGATCTCAGGAAGAACTATGGGCAATCTACTTTTGTGACCCATGATCTTGTGCAGATTTCGAGTTCTGAGATAGAGGCATGTTTCCAGATGCAGGGGGCTGACCCATTTCTGGTTTTAGACCCGGTAAGGCTGGACCATCTGATTATCAAGGAATGCGAGATCCAGGCGTGTTTAGCACCGGATACCGAGAGCGGGAATTCCCTGGCTCATCTCTACTGGGCCACCCAAAGCGCACCTGATTTTTCCGAGTCGAGAAAGATGAGCTTTATTATGAAGCCGGACGGCCGCTTTCATACCTGTCGTTTACTACTCGGAGAAAATCCGGACTGGGTGCTGAGCGATACGATCATGCGCCTGCGTCTGGACCCTGCTGATTCCCCCGGGGAATTTTGCTTAAAGGAAATGATCTTCAGGCCATATTCTCGTCAGGAACAAAATTAAATCTCTTCATCAGTAATTGCTTCAAGTTCTGCAAGGCCCTTCCCCGGTGGGACACTGAAAGCTTGGTATTGAGGTTCATCTCCGCAAAGGTGAGCTTGAGCCGCGGGTAATAGAAAAGCGGGTCATAGCCGAAGCCATGAGTTCCTCGTGGCTCAGTGAGGATCACTCCATCGCACACGCCTTCCACGAATTCCAGCCCGCCTTCAGGATCGGCCAGTGCTATCACGCACCGGAAGCGCGCAGTGCGCTCAGGTTCAGGAACTCCCTGCATCTCCTGGAGCAACCTTCGGTTGTTCTCATCATCCGAGGCATGTTCGCCAGCGAACCTGGCCGAGAGCACCCCGGGTCTTCCGTGAAGCGCGTCAACCTCCAACCCGGAATCATCGGCAACGGCTGACAGTCCGGTAGCCTTGGCGACAAAGCCAGCCTTGCGCCCGGCATTCTCGGTAAAGCTGATCACGGTCTCTTCAAGTTCAGGGGTTTCAGGGAATCCTGAAAGCGGAATGAACTCCAGACCCTTCAAGCCTGAAAGCTCATTCTCTATCTCCCGGAGCTTGCCTTTATTCCGCGTCGCGACTACCAGTTTCATAAGGCGAGAGAATTCACCGAGAGCGTGTGTGCAGGGCCTCTTTTTGAATCCGGAAAAGCTCGGCCATGCCCCTGGATGCGATATTGATCATGCGGTTGAGCATGGTGCGGCTGAAGGGCTCGCCCTCTGCTGTTCCCTGGACCTCCACCAGTCTTCCGGACCCGGTCATGGCTATATTGAGGTCAACCTCTGCAGACGAATCCTCCGTGTAGTCAAGGTCGAGCAGAATCTGACCGTCCACCAGGCCCACGCTGACCGCGGCCACCTGGTCTTTGAGAAAAGACCGCGAGATATGCTCTTGCTTTATCAAGCCTCTCTCGGCCAGCGCAACTGCCACATACGCGCCGGTGATCGCGGCGGTGCGCGTGCCCCCGTCTGCCTGGACCACATCGCAGTCAACCAGGATGGTCCGCTCACCGAGCAGACTCAGGTCCGCTGTTGCCCGGAGAGCCCGGCCTATCAGGCGCTGAATTTCCTGGGACCGGCCTTTAGGACCGCGGCCTCTCTCACGGGCAGAGCGGGTCTTTGTGGAACAGGGAAGCATCGCGTATTCCGCGGTGATCCAGCCCTGATCCATTCCGGTCAAAAAAGGCGGAACCCTTTTCTCCACCGTGGCACTGCAGATTACGCGGGTATCTCCGATCTGGATCAGGGCCGAGCCTTCCGGGTATTTAAGTGGTTCTGTAGTGATCTGGACCGGCCTTAATTCGTCTTTCTCGCGACCTGTTCTGTAGACCCTGCGGGAGCGCATCACGGCTGATCCCTCTGGACCAGCCCTTGGCGCTTTTGCTGGACCTTGCGGTATTCAATGATACTATCCGCGAGCGCCTGGACGATCTTAGCCTGGTTCTCAGGCCGTGTGATGTTTCTCGCTTCTTCCCGGTTTGAGAGAAACCCCACTTCCACAAGAACCGCTGGCATGTTGGCTCCGGTCAGGACTCTGAAAGGAGCCTGCTTTACACCGCGGTTCTCGCTCTTCATCACCCTTGCCAGGTTTTCCTGGATCATCGCGGCGAGAAATTCGGAATCCTTGAGGTGTTCGGTTTGCGCCATATCTCCGAGGATCAATTCCAGATCGCTTGAGTTAGAACCGGGTCTTGCCTGGGGTTCGAGACCCTGGTTCTCTAGCCAGGCCAGCTTGCGCGCGGCCTCGTCCGTGGCCTCGAGACTGAGGAAGAATGTTTCAAAGCCGGATGCGTGAATATATTCCGCGGCATTGGCATGGAGACTCAAGAATATATCCGCATTTCTGCTGTTTGCTATTCGTGCCCTCTCATCCAGGTCCAGGGCCTTGTCGCAATTCCGGGTCAGGATGACACGCAGGCCCGGCTCTTTTTTCAGCCTGTCTTTGAGCAGAAGGGCAAGGGTCAGGGCCAGGTCTTTTTCAAGGAGGTTATCAGGGCCTTCCGCCCCGAAATCATCGCCGCCGTGCCCTGGATCAATCACCACAACATCCACGGGATCGCGGCAACTCGAATGCGGGATCAGTGCTTTTGGTTCCGAAGGCTGAGGCTTGATCCAGAGGACTTCCATCTTTTCACCCAGCGCATTGGCCAGCGGGCCGGTGTAGAAATCTTCCGGCAACCAGATTCTTTCATCGCCTTCCGGATTGAGGGTCTCGACCAGGGGGGGTCTCGAGAGGTTATACACATTGGTCTCGAATGCTGTCTCGCCGCTCTTCAAGTCCATCATCATGAGCTTGTCAGCGGCCTTTACAAACAGAGCGTGGGCCGACTGGTCGCTGAAGCCGGACAGGCCGAGCAGGTCAAGTGATTCTTGAAATGGAACCAGGATGATCTCGCCGTCACGGCGGAAATCAGACAGGTAAATGTCCGCACCTGTTTCCCTTTTAAGGATGACCTGCTCGCCCGGGGCTGGCGGAGACGCCGAGATACAAAGGCCCAACGCCAGACACCAGAGCGCAACGAGATATTTGCCTTGCTTGTGCATTGATAAAATTGTATATATTATAACAGATTTCTTTAAGCCGGCAAAGTGAGTTATTAATGGGAACACTAAATTGTTAACTTTCTCGGTTGAATTCCCCTCCCCCTCTGATGGGGGAGGGGAAGGGAGGGGGTGATTAAATTGCGCACCGATAAACACCCTCCCCTTAATCCCCTCCCGTCCTCGTGCTTCGTAGCGTAGGCTACTACGCAGAGTAGCAAAGGGAGGGGAAAGAGGTATCAAAGATCAAAGAATGTAAACTATTTAGGGCTCGGAGTAATATGTTTTGAATGCCCGGGCAATGAAGGACAGGACGAAGATATTCGGCTCATGTATTTTATTAGTCTTGTGCGCTTTCGTGTTTTTACTAATTTTTTTTAAAAGTAACCAGGTGCAAGGAGGTAAAGGGAAATTGAATTTAACGATCATTTATGACAATTACGAACATGCTCCTGGACTCAGCACGAGCTGGGGATTCTCCTGTTTGATCCAGGGGATGGACAAGACAGTGCTTTTTGATACCGGGGGCGATGGCCGGTTGCTACTTGAGAACATGAAGAAGCTGAAGCTGGACCCGAAAGCGGTTGAGATGATTTTTCTCAGCCATATTCACGGGGATCATACAGGCGGCCTTGGGGAGTTTCTCACTGAGAATTCCGATGTCCAGGTGATCCTGCCTGCTTCATTTCCGAAGAGCTTCAAGGAAGGGGTTCGCGGTTTTGGAGCGGAGGTGATCGAGATTTCCGGATCGAGGGAGATTTTCAAGAATGTCTTCAGTACCGGTGAGATGGGGTCTTTCATAAAGGAGCAGTCGCTTGCGATCAAGACAGAGCAGGGGGCGGTGGTGATTACTGGTTGTGCGCATCCCGGGATAGTGGAGATAGTGGAGAGGGGTTGCGAGATTACCGGGACGAGTCCGCGGCTTGTGCTTGGAGGATTCCACCTTGGAGGAACCAGCGAGGCGAGGGTCCTGGAGATTATTGACCGGCTTGTAAAGCTCGGGACAAAGCAGGCCGCGCCGTGCCATTGCTCAGGGGACAGGACCAGGGAGCTTTTTAAAGAAAAGCTGGGTAAGGCCTACCTTGAGGTGGGTGTTGGCAAGGTGATTTCGCTTGATTGATCCGGTGGAAGGGTCTTTTTGAGAGGAGAGGAAAGATGGGAAAGAGAAGATGTATCATTCTATTGTTAGCTGTTCTGGTCTTTGGCCTTGAGGCCTGCACTATCCCGATTTCGCGGGCCAGGGAAGGGGTTCTGGTTACGCCGCTTGCGAGTCCTGAACGGACGCCTGTTTATGAGAACGGGGGCTGGATAATTGCCAGGGCCTCAATGCATAATCACACAGTATTCAGCGACGGAATCCGGAGCATGGAGGGGCTTGTGCAGTTGGCGAGAAACCAGGGCATAGCGGTTCTGGCAATCACGGATCACCATCAACTTGGAATGCAGTTTGGTCCGATCAGGGTGAAGAGTAATTCGATTACGGAAAGGAAGGGCGGTTACGAGGATTATTTTCAACATCTCTGCCGCCTGCGAGATGAAACCACGGATGTCATCATCATCCCGGGTGTGGAGTACACGGGTTGGGGCTGGGCAGAGGGAAAGTTCTCGAATGCTAATTTATGGGGTATGAGCCATCATTTCGTTGTTTACGGGATTGAAGATTCGAGGGTGTGGGAGCAGGCTCCGCATCAAGTCGAGCTTCCGGTGAAGGAGTACAATGACCCGGACTCTGAGCTCGAGCCTTTGATCACGCTGGTCCGGTATTTCCGGGAAGCTGGCGGCATGGTTTTTTGGGCCCATCCGGACTGGTATAACGAGGGTTCCTACGGGCCGATCAAGGTCAGGGACCATCCATGCGGACGGCTGGTCAACCAGCTAAAGGAACTCAATGGATTCGCCGCGGTTCCAGAGGGTATCTTCGAGGGTGCCCAGCCGGGCGAGCCGTGGGACCATGCCCTTCTTGAATACATAATTGGCGAGCGCGAGGCTCCGATCTGGGCCATCGGCGATGCTGATTACCATGGCGAGCCCCATACATTGGCCAATGGCACGACGATGCTCTATCTTCATCAATTGACTCATGAGCAGGTCTATGAGGCGATGGGTAAAGGCCGCATGGTCGTGTTTATGGGCGATCCTTTCCAGGATGTATTTGTTAAAGAGTTTTGGGTTTCCGGAGGCGGCCCGTCTGAGCACGAAATCATGCTCGGGGAGACCGTGAAGCTCGAGAGTATTCCGCGTATTCATTTTGCATTGAGCAGGGACATTCCATCTATCCGGGTCTGGCTGATTCGGAACGGGAAAGTAATTTATGAGACTACCGGGTCCGAATTCGACTATATTGATGAGCTTGCTTTCGAGCGGGGTCTGCCAGCGTATTACAGGGTGGAAGTCAAGGGCGAGCGCAAAAGCCAGGATGAGCCGTGGCCGTGGTCGAGCTATTTGTTTACCAATCCGATCTTCGTTGAATTTTAGATGGATATTGCAAAGGGGGATGTCTGATGAAAAAGCAGGAGTTGAAAGCGATCTCTTTTCAGCCCATTGGAGTTATCCGAACACCTTATAAGGGGGATCATGCTCCTTACCAGGCCCCGGAGAGGGATGAAGGAGAGGCAAGGCTGGTGCTGGAACCGGAATATGAGCCGGGCCTCAAGGAGCTTGACAGGTTCGGGTATATATATGTGTTTTATTACATGGACAGGGCACGCAAGGATGTTTCTCCAAAGAGTCCGGGGGACATGATCGCGCATCCGCCCTGGGCTGGAGGGAAAGGGGTAGGCCTGTTTGCAAGCAGGTCTCCAGACAGACCCAACCCCATTGGGCTGAGCATTGTCAAGCTTCGCAAGATCAAGGGCAATGTAGTAGTCACATCTCTGCTGGATGCCTTTGACGGGACACCGCTTCTTGACATCAAGCCTTACCTCGCGGAGTTGGACGCCAAGGATGATGCCAACTACGGCTGGCTGGATGAGAAGGGGCGAGATCATCTTATGTTGCATATCCGGGGAGTTCCCCACGACCACTAAAAAGAAAAAGCAGGGTTTGGCCCTGGACTCAAGAATAAAGGATTTTAAAAATATAATCCTGGTGTCTTAATGGTTAAAAAATAATGAACCATCCTGAATGAGATTCTGATCACACAAAAAAATCAGGGGGTCACTTCATAATTATCTTGACAAACAGGTCAAAAGGGGCTAAAGATAGTATTACGCTGGGAAAGGAGGTGATCCAATTGGAAATAAATTTATGGATCAGCGAGGTGGCTGAGACTTAGGGACACATCCTTGAGCCGACCCGGTCCACCGGATCCGAATGATTCGAGGATGTCGGACCTGGGTCAATTCAAACAGCTCACCGGCCCCGGAAGGCTTTAAAGTTTTCCGGGGCTTGCTTTTTCTTTTCCCTCCCACTGGTAGCCGAAGAGAATTCTCAGCATGTATTGCGGCCCTCCTTCAAGGTCTCCGTCGGTCATGTCCTCGTCAGAGTCGTCAATGTAAAAGTCCGCTCCGGAGAGGTCCACATTCATGAAGAGGTATCCTGCCATGGCTTCGAGTCTGAGCCAGTCCAGGACTTTGAGGGACACGCCTGCATATGGGTATCCGAACCAGAACTCCTCGGACTCGGTCCATTTGTCACCATCTGGGACTGGGAAAAGGTCCTCTCCCTCTACGCGAAGGGTAATCGAGCCGGCACCCACTATACCACCCAGGCCAACATCAAGTCGGGAGAGAACAGGATAATGGTATTCACCAAAAAGACCTCCGCCGCCAATGCCCATCTTTGCCTTGCGGGTCTGGTCATTTACACGCTTGGACTCGGACTGATCCATGCCGAAGCCCATTCCGCCGAAGCGGAACCAGCCCTTTTGGTCCAGAGGCGAATAAGCAAGACCGCCCATTCCCCCGACCGGGGTCATGGTTTCATTGAACCCGGAGATGTCCCTGTCCCTGGTCATCGGGTCAAGGCAAGAGAGGTCAAGGATGAGCTGTCCCACCATAGGGCCTCCCCATCCGCCCCATCTGCCCTTGCGCGTCCAATCGGGCCTCCTCTCCTCTATCTCTCTTCCCAGCCGGATACTGATCGGCGGCTTTTCTTCCTTGCCTTTGCCGAATTCCTGTTTGCTCTTTTCAAACTCTTCCTTGCTCTCGTAATTCGGCTCATCTTGATCACCTTGGGCTTGAGTGAGTGGAGCCCAGCAGAAAAGCAGGAAGAATGCGGCAAACGAGAAAGCCCAGGTGGTCATCTTCATCCTTACTTGTTTCATCAATAAAACCTCCCCTTAATTGCTTATTTTCCTGTCAGATCATAATAATTTTGCAACTCAAGTATGATCCGATCACGCAGGTTCTCGATCTTTTCCCATTCATCATCCTCCGGATCATCATCATGTTGCCATACCATGACGGCCTGAAAGATTTGATCTTTATACCACAGGCAATAGCTGGCGCCGCGATAGCGGAAATACCAGTGCGCACCGTCTCCCAGGCTGTTATGAACCGTGTGGCTTGTCTTTTCTTCGTAATCTCCTCGCAAGCTGTCCCAGAATTTCTCCGCCATGGATTGCGAGCCAAACTTGATGACGCATACCCTCACCCTGAGATCGTGATCTCGATAAACAAGCTCTATTGAATCCTCAACCTCCTCAAGGCTGAGCCGCGTTTTGCCCAGTTCAAAAAGATCGAGGTCAACCGCGCTCTGGTCCCGCAGTACCTTGAGTCGCAAAGCACTGAGGTCCAACTGGCCCAGGTTCTCCAGCCGATATGTGCGCGATGGAACCTTTCGATTGAAGAGAATGTAGCGGATTATGAGCGCAAGCTTTTCCGAGTTCAATGAGGATACCTCTTCAAGCGCACGAACCTGGGAACCTACCCTTGCCCCTTCTTCAATGTGCGCCTTCCCGGAAAATATGTTGATCTCGCCACCTAATTCTGCCCGGCTCGAAACCCAGAGGTTTCCGGACAATACGGTAAGATTCCCTTCAACCACAGAGTAGGGAGCCACGAACACATCGCCGTTGACAAGGAAAACCGATCCCCGGACATGGCCCTTCACGATAAGATCGCCATCCGCCACAACCACATCATCAACTGTTCTTTGCGGCTCAATGGTGAGGTCTCCCCTTTGCATTATGCTCTGCTGGGAAAGTGCCACACCAGGCAGGATCAGCGCAAGAGCGATCCCGATTAAAAGCGCGCCTGATTTAAAGTTTGAGGTCAATTCCATTCACTCCTTTTTTATCTCTGCTATGAAGGATAAAGTGATCTCCCTCAATATCTACTCCTATGCCCTCACTCTGAAACCGGATTGCAGTCAGGCTTAAGCTGTCCCTGGTATCGGATGGGCCGGCAAGATAAGGCCTGAGCACATACCCGAATGTCAGACCTATCAACAATGCCAGAGTTCCGAAAGCTAGCCCGAGCCTGGCCCTCCATGAGCGCGGCGTAAATCTTTTCTCCATTACCTGGGCCGCAATCCTCTCAGGAAGGTAGGGGGAAAGCTCAGAGGTCATCTCCGCCTGGCCCAGGGTCTTGAAGATTTGAATTCCCCGGGTTAATTTCTGCGCCAGGGCACGGCAGTCGGTGCACTGCGCAAGATGCCGCTCGAGCTCATCCTTCTCTCGTCCGGAGAGTTCATTGTCAAGATACGCTACGAGGAGACCTTGATATTTCTTGCAGGACATGATCATTCCCTCTCTTTGTATCTCGCAGGTATTGCTGAATCAACAAAAGGCTCCATTATCCTGGCCAGCTCAAGCCGGGCATAATAAAGCCTCGACCGGACTGTGCCTTCAGGTATTTTGAGAATCTCCGAAATTTCCGGCGTGGAAAACTCCTCCAGGTAACGGAGCGTCAGGACTGCTCTTGCCTCACCCGGCAACCTCTCAAGTGCCTCTCGAACCTCCATCTGAATCTCCCGATCAAGAACCATCCGCTCTCCGCTGTTTTGATCCTGAATGATCAGAGAGTCTGGCAGAAATTCCCGCTCATGCTCGACCCTCTCAAAAAGCCTTCTCCGGGCATCCTCCTTGCGAAGCGCTTCAAGACTAGCGTTAACAGCTATACGGTAGACCCAGGTCATAAAGCCTGAGCGCCGCTGGAATCCTGGAAGGTTTTGAAAGGCTGAGAGAAAAACCTGCTGGGTGAGGTCCTCCACCCACTCAGGCCGGTGAGTGATCCTTTCGATCAGCCTTGCCACCACATTCTGGTAACGGCGAACAAGGCTCGACAGGGCATCCTCATCCCCACAAAGGGCCTTTTCGATCAAAACTGAATCATCGGGTATCTTTTCCATGTCTAGCCTTGTTAATTTCCTGCTTTGATAATTAGATGCGTCTCGCTCCAAATCCGCTCAAAAAAACTTGATCCACCCATGCGCACTTTGATTTGACGAAAAAATTGACAGCCGTTTCAATAGTGTTATTAATCCTATTGCCGTATGGCAGATCAAGGAGTATTATAATACCACAACTCTTGGTAGCGAGGTGGCTGATGCATTGTCTTATTATCTACGACCACTATACCTGGCAGGACTGCGGCCTTTCCCGGTGATCTGCATGAGCTCCAAGGGAGAGTAACCAGGCCATGCCTCAGGAGACCATGACAACTGAAGAGCGCGTGGACGCGGCCATGCGCTGTAAGGTGCCGGACAGGGTGCCGACTGTTCCGCTCATCCATTACTTTGCCGCGGCATGCGCCGGCGCCCATGCTCTGCCGGGCCAGCGCGCAGGAGGTGGAGGAATACTGCAAGAAGCTGATCCGGGTAGTGGGCAAGGACGGCGGGTATATCATGGGGTCCGGATGTGAGGTCCCGACAAACGCGAAGCCGGAAAGTGTAAAAGTAATGAACGAGTCAGTGAGGAAGTACGGTTTTTACTGAACCCTTTACTCTGCCAGGCTACTGTCTGGCCACACTCACGCGAACACCGCATTTATCGAGACTGTAAAATGTTCTGTAGGTTTTTGAACAGGTTTCCGGGGTGGGTGGATGAAGGACATGCTGAGAGAATCCTGGCGACATATTTATTGAGCCATGAGGGAAAAGAAAGTTTCCGGAGCCCCCCTGCTTTTCAACTACAACTGAATTTCAACAGGATTGCTTGACAGTGCTACAGGTACACTCAGGACATTCCCCGAAAATCACCCTGATCACTCTGCAACTCAAATGGGTGTAAGGATTTTTTGATTTCAACAAGTGTAAGAGCCGAAAAGCTTGTGCCGGCCAGCGGTTCATAAAGGGTCATGAAAAATCAACGACCAGGAACGAATGATTTATATTTTGCACATGGCGTCATTTTGTC
>CAZOMR010000022.1:0-21812 GCA_964580655.1 uncultured bacterium | reverse complement strand
GCACAGGGAGTTCCGCTCCCCGGAAGAAGTGCCCTTGCTCCCAGGAAAGTGCCCCCGAACCGATGTTGTCGCATCCCCCTTTGGGGGGACGGGAGGGGGGCAATAAGACAAAAGGCACAGCCAATGTAGGGGCAGGGCTTGCCCTGCCCTCAAAGGGCGCAGCAAGCAGAGCCCCTACGGCCGAGAATGAAAAAAGTCACCATTTATGTCGCACACCCGCTTTTATCCGGGGTTTTCCCTGGGCAACTAGTTTCGGCTATAATAGGATGTGATAATTTTCCAGGAGGTTGGAAGCTAATGATAGGGATGACAGGGAGGATGGCCAGGCTTGTGAGCGATGCGGAGGGGATAGCACGGGAGGCTATCGCTCAAGCGGCGCAGACAATGGAGACGGAATGCGAGGTTCCTCCGCAGGTGCTGGACCAGGTGTGGGAGAAGGGTTTTTTGACTCTGCTTGTGCCGAGGGACTATCAGGGACAGGGAGCAGGTTTCATGGAGGCTGTTCGGGTGATCGAGGTCTTGAGCGCGGCGAGCGCGGCGGTCGGGCTTATGGTTATAATTCAGGGCCTGGGCATTATGCCGCTGGTTCAGTATGGATCAGGGGAGCAAAAGGAGAAGTGGTTTCACAAGGTTGTGCACGAGCGCAAGTTCCTGGCATTCGCGCTGAGTGAGCCCGATGCCTTTGGGGAAGAAAAGATCACCGAGACACGGGCAGTGCGGGATGATGAAGGATACCTTATCACCGGCCGGAAGGTGTTCGTGAGCCGCGGTGGAGAAGCTGACCTGGTAGTGGTTTTTGCAGTGACCGATCCGGGGGCCGGGCTGGAGAAGGGTCTCTCCGCCTTTGTCATTGAAAAGGGCACTCAGGGGTTTTTGCTGGCGGGCGAGGCTCGCCGCAAGGGCCTTGCGGCTGTGCCGTGGTGCGAATACCGTTTTGAGGACTGCCGGGTGAGTGAGGCCCAGCGGATAGGCGATGAAGGCCAGGGTTACAGCATAGCGGCAAGGGCATTGATCCAGGCAGGGCCGCTTTTGGCCGCGACCGCAGTCGGACTGATGCAGAGGGCGCTTGAGTTTTCAATCAAGGCCATCAAGAGACGCGGGTCTGACTGGAGAGCGCTGAGTGAGTTCCAGCCGGTCGAGATATTGCTTGCGGAGATGTCGCTGGGGCTTGAGGCATCCAGGGCGATTACATATCGCGCGGCAGAGGCGTTTGACGAGAGCGCGGCCGACTATTTCGGCTTGAGCCGGCACGCAAAGACATTTGCCACCCAGACAGCGCTTTCAGTCATAGAGCGCGCGATTGAGCTTTTCGGAAACTACGGTGTGCTCCATGAGTTCCCGCTTCGAGGCATGCTTGACGCCGCATTGATCCTCAAGGGCATGCTTGGAGCAAACACCCTACAGCGCACCGCTATTGTACGCGAACTAATTCGGTCCGAAAGGGCTTGAGGAGCATGGATAAACCACCAAGTCATCCAAGGACACAAAGAATAATTTAGATATTACTCGGAGCATTTAATAGATGACACTTAATCGGCAAGCAAATGATTTTCCCCTCCCTGCGATGGGAGGGGATTAAGGGGAGGGTGATCACCCCCACCCTGACCCTCCCTCCCCCATGCTACTCTGCGTAGTAGCTACGCTACGAAGCACGAGTCAAAAGGGGGAGGGAATTAATGAAAAATGTCAACTATAGGTGCTCTTGTGCTCTTGTTAATATATAATCTTGATGCTCTTGGTGTCCAGGTGGTTAAATAGAAAGGAGTAAAAGGACAATGGATTTTGATCTGAGCGAGGACCAGAAGGCGATCCGGGAGATGGTGCGCAGATTTGCGAATGAGGAGATTGTTCCGAGGGCGCGCGATAATGACATGGAGGAGAGGTTCCCGGAGGATATACTCAAGAAGATGTCCCCCCTGGGGCTTCTTGGAGGGCCGATACCCAAGGAATACGGCGGCGCGGGTCTGGACTATATTTCTCACGCGATCATTATGGAGGAGATCGGGAGGGTCTGTTCCTCGGTGAGGACTACAATCTCTGTTCATGTGAGCCTGAACCAGCTTACTATCCTGCAATGGGGAACAGAGGATCAGAAACGAAGGTACCTTCCGGAACTCTCCAGCGGCCGGATGATCGGTTGCTTTGCTCTCACCGAGCCGGACGCGGGCTCGGATGCGGCCAACCAGCGGACCACTGCTGTAAAAAAAGGGAACAAGTGGATTCTCAATGGCTCGAAGACATGGATCTCCAACGGGGGCAGGGCTGACCTGGCAATAGTCTTTGCCCAGACCGATCCTGCGAAAAAGCATCGGGGCATAGCGGCCTTCATTGTTGAGAAAAAATTCCCAGGGTATTCCACGCAGGACATACACGGCAAGCTAGGGCTTCGATCATCCAACACGGGCGAGATAATCATGGAGGACTGCGAGGTTCCGGAGCAGAACCTTATCGGTGAGGTCGGGAAGGGTTTCAGGGTTGCGATGTCCGGGCTGGACAACGGGCGCTACTGCGTGGCCGCAGGCTGTGTCGGGATCAGCCAGGCATCGCTTGAGGCTAGCGTGTCATATGCCCGGGAGCGCACCCAGTTCGGAAAACCGCTGGCCGGATTTCAACTGGTGCAGGATATGATAGCCCGGATGCGCATCAACCTTGATGCGGCGAGGCTTCTCGTTTACCGGGCCGGGCATCTCAAGAACAAGGGCCTGCCGAACACCATAGAGACCTCTATTGCAAAGTATTTCGCGTCGGAGAGCGCTGTGCAGGCCGCGATGGATGCCATCCAGATTCACGGCGGGTACGGGTATTCCAACGAGTATCCGGTGGAGCGGTATTTACGCGATGCAAGGGTGGCCACGATATACGAGGGTACAAGCCAGATACAAAAACTGATAATAGGAAGGGGTGAAACCGGTATCCAGGCATTTTTCTGAGAAACATGGACAAGAAGGGAACACTCTATGTAATAGCCACGCCGATTGGCAACCTGGAGGACATCACCCGGCGGGCTGTGCGGATTCTGTCCGAGGTTGACCTGATTGCGGCAGAAGATACCCGGCGTTCCCGGAAGCTCTTGTCGCATCTGGGGATTTCAAAGCCGCATATCAGTCACTACAGGCACAATCAGAAAAGGAGTGGGAAGGCTCTGCTTTTGAAGCTCAAGCAGGGCATGAAGGTCGCGCTTCTCACGGATGCAGGGACTCCGGGCCTATCAGACCCCGGGGCAATCCTCGTTTCCATGGCACGCGAGGCTGGCTTTCCGGTAGTGCCTGTTCCCGGGGCATCGGCACTTGCCGCGGCAGTTTCGGTCTCGTCTATTCCATGCGATTACTTTACCTTTGTTGGATTTTTGCCAGCAAGGAAAGGGGCCCGGCGTGAAAAAATTCTCGAGTTGCGAGACCGTGAAGAGCCCCTGATTCTCTATGAGGCCCCTCATCGCTTGTTGCAGGCCCTGGAGGACATGAGGGAAATCCTGGGAGACCGCTTGGCCCTGCTGGAGCGGGAGCTCACCAAGGTTCACGAGGAATTCATCTATGCTCCGCTTTCCGAGTTGATAAAAATTTACAAGAGAAGAAAACCTCGCGGAGAGATCACGCTCATTGTGGAGGGAAAGCAAAAAGCTGAGGCAAGCTATGATCAGGCCGAGCTTGAGCGGGAATTAAAAACACGCCTGCTCAAGGACAAACAATCGCTCAAGGAAACAGTGGATGAATTGAGGCCCCTATATCACTTGTCTCACCGCGACCTATACCGGGTCGCACTTGCGATCAAGCACGGGAGAGACCCGGAAAAAGATTGAGGAATTTTTTCCGCGTTTCCGCGCTTTTTTATTTTCCACACTTCCTTATTCTCTCTTTGTCCTGAAGGATGCCCAAGCACCGGTTTCCGCGTTTAAGGTCACCCGGTTTTGAAATCAGGAGATTTTAGTATATTATTAGTTTGATTTTTCAAGGTGTTTTTTGATGTCTGCGAGTAGAAAAGTTCTGCGAGTTCCAGGGTATATAAGGGAACGGCCGAGGAATCCGGAGGCTGTTCGAGAGATGAAGGTGCGTCTTCGCGGGGCTGGTGTGCGCACAGTATGCGAGGAAGCCCGTTGTCCGAATCAGGTGGAATGCTTTTCCAATTCAACGGCCACTTTCATGATTCTTGGGAGAGTCTGCACGCGGCGCTGTTCCTTCTGTGCGGTTCAAAAGGGTGAACCAGAGGGGCCTGATCCCGGGGAGCCCTTTCGCGTGGCAAAAGCCGCATCCGGGCTGGGACTCAAATATGTGGTGGTAACATCCGTAACCCGCGATGACCTTGATGATGGCGGTGCGAGCCTTTTCACAGAGACCATTTGGGCCTTACGCCGGGAGATACCAGGGGTCGAGGTAGAGGTGCTGACCCCGGACTTTCTGGGGGATGAGTCTGCGATAAGGCTTGTGGTGGAGGCCGGGCCGGATGTATATAACCACAATCTTGAGACTGTGCCGCGGCTGTATCCTGTTGTCCGGCCTATCGCGGATTATGAGAGGTCGCTTGAGTTATTAAGGGATGTAAAGAGTATCTGTCCGGGAGTGCTGACCAAGTCCGGGCTGATGCTTGGCCTTGATGAGGGCTTTGATGAGGTTATAGCGCTGATGCGCGATCTGCGTGAGGTTGACTGCGATATTCTCACCATAGGTCAATACCTTTGTCCCAGCAGGGCGCACCACCGGGTGGCGAGGTATTATGCTCCGGAGGAGTTCGAGGAATTGAGTCAGACAGGGATTCAGCTTGGTTTCAGGGAGGTCTATTCCGGGCCACTGGTTCGCAGTTCTTTTCACGCCAGAGAGCTGAAAGCCCGAATAGGGTTGAAAGCCCAGTCAGCAGGGAGTCCGAAGGGTCTGGAGGACATGAGATGATCCAGCAGTTCCAGCGGATGCAGAGGCTTCCGCCATATGTCTTCGGCCAGGTGGTGGACCTGATGATGGAGGCCAGGCGTCGTGGCGAGGACATCATTGATCTTGGCATGGGCAACCCTGATTTGCCCACTCCCGAACCGATAGTGGCCAAGATGAAGGAAGCCCTGGATAATCCCAGGAACTTCCGATACAGCGCATCGCGTGGTATCAAGGGCCTTCGCAAGGCCATCTGCGAATGGTACGGGCGCAATTATGAGGTAGAGCTGGACCCTGATACCGAAGCCATCGCAACCATCGGCGCCAAGGAAGGTCTGGGTCATCTGGTCCTTTCCACGATCGGGCCAGGGGATGTTGTTTTTGTTCCGAATCCTACATATCCTATTCATTCTTATTCTGTGGTAATCGCGGGTGGAGACCTGCGGAGTATTCCGCTTACCGGGGATAGTGATTTCTTTGAAGGCCTGAAGACAGCGACGCGTCTTACCTGGCCTCTGCCAAAGATGATCATTCTGAACTTTCCACACAACCCGACCACGCGTGTGGTGGAGCGGGACTTTTTTGAGAAGCTGGTGAATTTTGCGCGCGAGAACAAAATCTGGATAGTCCATGATCTGGCTTACGGGGACATAGTGTTTGACGGGTATCGTGCGCCGAGTCTACTCGAGGTGTCCGGGGCCAAGGAAGTGGGGGTGGAGTTCTATTCCTTGAGCAAGGGTTTCTCCATGCCGGGCTGGCGGGTAGGCTTCTGCGTGGGCAATCAGCACCTGGTCCATGCACTCGCCCGGATCAAGAGCTACCTTGATTACGGTAACTTCCAGCCGATCCAGATAGCATCTGTCGCGGCCCTGAATGAATGCGAGCACATGAAGCACGAGGCTTCACTGGTATATGGCTCGCGGCGTGATGTTTTAGTGGAGGGGCTCAACCGCATGGGATGGACTGTGGCGAAGCCCAGGGCGACTATGTTTGTCTGGGCAAGAATTCCTGAGCCTTATCATGAGATGGGATCACTTGAATTCTCCAAGAAGCTCCTTCGCGAGGCCAAGGTGGCGGTGAGTCCGGGTGTGGGCTTCGGCGGCGTGGGCGAAGGATATGTCAGGTTCGCGCTGGTCGAAAACGAACACAGGATCCGGCAGGCACTGCGCGGGATAAGGCGCGCACTCTTCAAATCCGAGGGATCCGTAGGAGAGTCCAGGGCTGATGAGTAAATCATGCAAGAAGCAGGTGGTATGAGATGAAAGAGATAAGGTTAGGACTGCTCGGATGGGGGACCATCGGACAGGGAGTGATCAAACTTCTCCGTCAAAACTCTAAAGAGATCGAGCGGCGGCTGGGGGCACGCCTGCGGCTTGCCGGTGTTGCAGACCCTGACCTGAAGCGTGCCCGCAAGATAAATGTGCGGAAGAGCCTGCTGACGGCTGAGCCGATGGATTTGATACGGGATCCGCGGATTCATATCATCATAGAGTTGATAGGGGACTTGCCGGGTGTCAAGGGCCTGATGCTTGCGGCGCTCAAACAGGGGAAATCAGTTGTCACGGCCAACAAGGCCCTGATAGCCAAACACGGGGATGAGATATTCCGGACTGCTGAGAGGCATGGCCAGGACATATACTACGAGGCCAGCGTGGGAGGAGGGATACCTGTCATCAGGGTTATGCGAGAGGGGCTTGCCGCAAACAGGATCCAGGCCATCCTTGGCATTGTCAATGGCACATGCAACTACATCCTGACCGAGATGGCAGAGTGTAGGGGTGATTATGCGGAGATTCTGAAGAATTCCCAGCGGCTCGGTTATGCGGAGGCTGATCCTCGTGCGGATGTGGATGGCCTTGATTCCGCGCACAAGCTGGCCATCCTTGTCCGGCTGGGATTCGGTCTGCCGGTGGATTTGAAGCATATCTTCCGGGAAGGCATCACGAAGATTACGCCACTGGACATTGAGGCGGCCAGGGAGTTCGGGTATGCGGTCAAACTTCTCGCTATTGCCAAGCTCAGTGAGGGCAGGGTGGAGGCAAGGGTTCATCCAACTCTTATCCCGGTTGATTCCCTCCTGGCTTCTGTCTCCGGGGTGTTTAACGGCATCTATGTCACGGGCAACATGACAGGCCCAACACTTTATTACGGCCAGGGCGCGGGAATGGAGCCCACGGCCAGCGCGGTTGTCAGCGATTGCATGGAGCTTGCCCGGAGTATTTTTGACGGACGAGTATGCCGGAGACTTCCGAGCGGCGCGTTCCATAACGAGCGTAACACGGGACTTGAGCCCAAGAGCATGAGCGAGATCAAGAGCCTGTACTACCTGCGGCTCGTGGTCAGGGATCAACCGGGGGTGCTCTCCCGGGTGGCCGGAATTCTGGCAAAGGATAAAATCAGCATCTCTCAGGTTATCCAGCGCGGACCAAGAGGGGGGAATTCTGTCCCGATAGTGATAATGACCCACGAGGCAAAAGAGAGCTCGGTGCAAAAGGCTATTTCAGGGATCAACCGGCTGAGGGTGGTGCTTGAGCCGGTGCAGATGATGAGGATAGAGACACAATTGTGAGCGGTTAAAGGAGTAAAGGTGGTATCCATTAAGGGAATTTCTGATCGTGATGAGGGAAGAATCTTGCCGGGATGAACATCTCCCTGGTTAATTCCTGTCCTTACCTGGGGGGAGCCGAGTTCTGGTTTTTGAGAGCCGCGGTTTATCTCAAGGCGCGGGGCCACAAGGTGGAATTTTTTTCAAGACCCGGGGGACTGGCGGACCGTGCGGAGGGCCTTGGGATTCCTGCCACGCGGCTTCCCATGCGCTTTGACCTGGACCTGGTTTCTTTCCTGCGTTTCTTTTTTGCATTCCGCAAGTCCAGGCCCCAGGTGGTCTTGCTCAATGATCAGCGCGAATGCCGTCTTGCCGGTCCTGCTGCGGCGTGGACAGGTGTGCCTGTTCGGGTTCAGCGCAAGGGCTGGCCCTACATGAAGAACTCCTGGCGCGACAGGCTGGTCTATACCCGATTCATCAACCATATCATCTGTGTGTCCTCGCATGTCCGGGATGAGATGCTGAAGGTTCCCGGGCTTGACCCGGAGAGAGTCAGGCTGTTTCCGAACGCGGTTGATTGGCAAAGGTTTGCTGAGGCCAGGCCAGGAGATTTACGCCGGGAGATTGGGCTTGCCCAGGATAGCAAACTAGTCGGAACAGTCGGCCGGCTGGTTTCGCAGAAAGGACATGATATATTCATCCGGATGGCAGGAAAGCTTCTTGATAAAGGGCTGAATGCGGATTTCATCATTATAGGCGAGGGGAAGGATGAGGCCCTGTTCCGCGGCCTGATTCAAACCCTTGACCTGAAGGACAGGGTAAGACTGGTGGGTTTCCGTGATGACCTGCCTGAGATACTCAAGAGCCTGGACGTGTTTGTATTCCCCACCCTGGAGGAGGGAATGCCAAACGCTCTCCTGGAGGCAATGGCATCAGGCCTGCCCGTGGTCGCCTCGGATATCCCGGGGGCCAGGGAGTTGATCGAGCACGAAACAAGCGGCATCCTGATACCTCCCGGAGATGTGTCTGCCCTGGCACAGGCCGTGGAAAAGATTTTGCGCGACCCGGGACTAGCGCAAGCCCTTGGCCGCAATGGGGCAAAATTTGTCAGGGAAAATCACGACCAAGACAAGATGTTCGATCGCCTGGAGCAATATCTGAATGAGATGGTCGAGCGGGAGTCCCGGGTCCGGAAGGACCCATGAACGGAAGGCACGAAATTGAAGCACTCTATCTTTTCAGTCGGCTGACACGGGAAGCGGAGCGATAATCCAGGAGACCATGGACATAAGCGATACCCATAGAAAGGCCCTGGAACTGATTGATGCGGATGATTTCGCATCAGCAAGGGATATGCTGGAAGCCGGGCTCCGGGGCGGGGATAATTCCTGGATAGTGAAAAACGACCTGGCCATGTGCCGGTTCATGCTGGGTGATACTGATAGCGCGGTTGAGCTTTTGAATCAGGTTCTTGCGAGATATCCGGAGAACAGCTTTGCCCGGATCAACCGCTTCTATGTGATAGAGGCGGACAAGGTTCGCAAAGCGCCCCGGCCTGATCCGGGATCGAAGATCAAGGAGATACGGGGCCAGGGGCCGGACAAGCCTTTTATCAGCGTGATCATGCCGACCTATAACCGGCCTAATCTCATCAGGGAGAGCCTGGAGAGCGTGCTTCGTCAGACATTCCAGGATTTTGAATTGCTCATCGTGAATGACGGCGGGGATCGGAGTGTCGAGAAGACCATGGAGAAATATCTCCGGGATGAGCGCATCCGGTATGTCTATGCCGAGAGCGGCGGAACCGCAAGCGCAGTTAATGTGGGCCTCTTTCTGGCGAGGGGAGAATTGGTCGGATACCTTGACGACGATGACATATTCTATCCTGACCACATTTCCACCATGGTTGAATTTTTCGATTCTCATCCGGAGGCTCATGCCGCGCACACGCTGTTTTACTCCGCTCTTCAAGTGAAAGAGGGACAGGGCTTCAAGGTGATTGATAGAAAGTTGCAATACGGCGCGAAGATTGATTCGGAGTCCTGGCGAGTCCAGATACAGGTTCCCAATCGCGATCCTCTCATGCACAGGCGCGAACTCCTGGAGAGGATCGGCGGCTTCTCCGAGAAACTGGAATATACGGAGGACTGGGAGTTTTATCTGCGCCTGATAAAGGAGACCCCGCTTCACGGCATCCCGAAGGTGACCGGGGAATACCGGGTAAGGAAAAGCGGGGAACAAAAAACCGCAAGGCCCAAGACAGAGCGCAATCACTGCCGAAACATCATTATTTTCAAAAACGGAATTTTGCCGCTTACCGGGACGCGCTTTGTTTCAAGAGGGCAGGGCAACACGACGCGACTTTTAAGATCGCTTGAGCTTCTTTTGAAAAGAGACGAAAGGCACATGCATGCCCTTGAGTTGCGCAAACTCATCCGGGAGCCTTATTACAGTTTATTCTATCGGTTAGGCAAGGACCTTTTACAGGAGGGCCGGCGAGTAGAAGCCAGGGCCGCTTTCAGGCTGGGCCTGCGTGTGTCACCCTTTGAGCCCAGGCTTTATCTCCGCGCATTGTTTTAGGTTCCCTCCGAAGCGGATTATGGGAATTAATGTAGAGAATAATCGCGGTCTGGTAGTAGCGTATATAGTAGGCCGTTATCCGGCCTTGAGTGAATCATTTATTCGCAACGAGGCCCGCGAGCTTATAAAGATCGGGGTCAAGCTCCGCATCCTTTCATTGCGCTCCGCCCTTGAGACAGATCGGAACCTGGCCGGACTGACAAGCGAGGAAAAGGTATATTGCCTTGAGGGGAATTACCGGAAGGGTCTTCACCGGGTGATGATGCATTCAGGGCTTTTGATTAAAGATACATCAAGGTATCTCAGGACATTGATCTGGGTGTTGAGGAACGATGGATCATGGAGGCTGTTCAAGGCGGCTCCATACCTGGTTGATAAGGTGAAGGGAGCGGACTGGATTCACGGGACCTTCGCATGGGACCAGGCGGGAATGGCCGCGATTCTGTCCCGCTTGACCGGCATTCCCTTTAGCTTTGCGGCAAGGGCCGCTGATATTTTCGTCAGTCAAAGGCGCTTGCCCATGAAGCTCCGGGAGGCATCCTTTGTTGTCACCATCTCTGAATACAATCGGCGCTACCTGAGAGGGGTTTGTCCTGATACGGCGGAAAAGATTCATATCATCCATTCCAGCCATTCTCCGGAGAGGTTCAATTACGAGCGCAAGGTTCCCGAAGATCATCTCAAGATTCTATCCGTGGGCAGGCTGATCGAGAAAAAGGGGTATTCCTGCTTGCTTCAAGCCCTGGGCATCCTTAAGGGCAACCTGGGCAGACCTTTTCAGTGCAGGATCATCGGTTCCGGCCCGCTTGAAGGTCCGCTTTGCGAGGAGATCATGAGGCTGGGCATCTCGGAACAGGCCGAACTGGCAGGGCCTGCGGCTCCGGAGGATGTTCTGGCAGAAATTGCCAGCTCACACATGGTTGTCCAGCCATGTGTCCGCTCTGCCAACGGAGACCAGGACGGCATTCCCAACGTGCTCATGGAAGCGATGTGGCTCGGTGTCCCGGTAATAAGCACAAGGCTCTCAGGGATTCCCGAACTGGTGCAACATGAGCGGACAGGAATTCTTGTCCAACCCGGGAACCACCAGGACCTGGCACAGGCCATCCAGCGGCTTGACACAGAACCGGAGCTATGCCAGAAGCTGGCCCAGGCCGGAAAGGAAAAGGTCATGCGGGAATTCAACATTCACATCGAGGTGAAGAAGCTGGCAGACTTGATACGAAAGAGAATTCCCTGATGTCGAATTCATGTTCAACTTAAAGCCGTTTAATGGATGTTTCGATTCGATGAAGCGAAGAAAAAAAGCAAGGCTTGACTCTCTATCGCTGTTATAGTAAATTGAATATATAAAGAAACAGGAATGATGATTTTATCTGTTATATATATTTTTTGTACATATTTTTTAAGCTCTCTCGTGGTATTTCTGTTGCTCTTTCGGATATTTAAATTACGGCAATTTCTCAACCCCGGATTGGCTTTCGCCTTGATGCTTGGACTGGGGCCCCTAATTATATCTTATCTGCTTTATATTGGATTCCTTCTTTTCCCGAATCATGGCAATGGCTTTTATATTGGATTTGTCATTATCATCTTTCTTTTGATGTTATTGGCTTCACTAAAGGAATACAAATTAATTAAAGATATTTCTTCGGATGCCCTCCAGGCTCTTTATGATATTAAACACTGGTATTTCTGGGAATACCTCTATCTGGCTCTAATTGTTTTTACTTTACTAATAGTTTTTCCCCAGGCAATGCTTTTGCCACTCAGCTCAGATGACGGTTCTATATATCATACGATTGCACGAATATTTTATGAACAAAAGAGTCTATATGGCTACCCATTTATCCAGGCGCATCCTGCCACCGGCCTCTATTCAACCGCATCCCATCCACCGGCTTTTCAGATGCTCTATATATGGGGATTCCTTTTTCAAGGTAATGTTGACCTGTCACCTGTAATTCAAAGCACCTCTCCAATGTTTTATCTTTTAGACATAATAGCAATTTATTGTCTCGTGAAAAAAAACCTGAGCAGAAGTGCCGGATTGATTGCAGCCTCAATTTTCGCTTCTACCCCCGCTATAATAATAACTTCTTCCATTAACTTTATAGACTCCTTTCGATTATATCCCTTGATCTTTTCCATCTTCTGGCTCGCAGAGTTGGCTAAAATAACAGAGAAAAAATATTACCCGATAATTCTTTCTGCACTAGGTCTTGCGCTCTCGATTTTTACACATGCAAGTCATATATTTATAGTTCCTATTTTAATTTTCGCCTTTCTAATCGCAAGCAAGTTGTTCCTTAGGGTTAGAGTAAAGTATGCCGTAATTATGGCAATGATAGCCATTATTATTGGAGGAATCGGGTATCTGGTAAATTACCTCCGATTTGATCACATTATTGTTAATTTCTTTGAATCCGAGTTTACCCCAAGGATATTCGAACTGCAAAGTAAATCTCTACTAAGAGCTAGAGACCAATTGAATTGGTGGGATGTCATCAGAAATGGAAGACTTCAAGATTTTTTCTGCTTAAGCAAATGGGGAATAACAGTTTATTTGGTCATTATAAGTTTATTTTATTGGATCAAATCTAATAATAAGAATGCCTCCGAGTGGTTCATGTTAATTTTCGGAATTGGCTTCTATATTTTTGTCAAGGACCCTTTTTCAATTACTAATAATGAACATGGATATGGGATATGGTCTAGCTGGAGATACCTGCTTCCAATTATGATAACAAATGTATATTTCTCAGCAAGATTCCTTGCCAACGCTTATCAAGAAAATATTATAAAAGCAAATTTAACCGAAGGTATTAATGCCTCAATAAATAATAAATACGATACTACTAAAAAAAATAATACCAGGGGTTATGTAATCAAGCGCGGAATTATATTTACAACAATAATAATATATTTAATTTTTATACCATTATTTCTTTTAAGCCGAAATGGCGAAGTTCTAATAGAAAAGCCCTGGAAATTAATATATAAGCCAGACATCAGAGAGGATGCAAAGAAGCAAAATCTTATTATTCAGGCCATAACGGATTTTGTTAACAAGCAAAACAATAAAAATGCCGTGTTTTACACTTTCGATCCTTCATATTTTGTGTACTCCAAGCTTCGAGGAATTTATTACATAGATTCCAGACTGGAGGAATTTTATAAAACAGATGATCCGGATAAAAAAGCCAGGTTACTTTCCGGATTGGGTGTAACTCATATATTTTTCAATAAGTACAACCAGGAAACTCGCCATTACTTTTATGAAGAAATTCAAGATATAATAAATGATACGGAATATTCTGAAATAGTTTATGAAAATGATAAGGTTAAAATTTATCGCTTGTATTGTCCAAATAAAAATCTCAGAAAACATATAGATATTATTAATTTTAGCGACCTGGCAAATAAGATTGATAAAGAATATATTAAATCTAAATCCCTTGATAATAAAAAATATAATTTTGTAGAAAAAGATAAATGGCTGTTAATAAGTGATTGGAATAATTTTATCGGTGAGATTAAAGCAAAGAGTGAGAAAAATGAGCTTACCATAAAAAGAATTAATTCATTAGGCTGGAAACATAGATTGCAAAGAAACTCAAAGATATTTCAAGGGAAATCTGAATATTTTATATTAAGGAGTCCTGAATTACCAGTAAAGCCGGAAAACGAGTACAATATATCATTCACTGTAAAACACCCGAAATATAAATATGAAATATTCTGGGGAAACCCCAAGATTAGATTATACATAAATGAGAATAAAAAGAATCAAGAGCCTTTTGAAATAAAACTGGATATAATTTTATTGGAAGAAGAATCAAGTAAGGTCAAATACCGATATAAGCCGGATCATAATGCAAACTCAATTGCCATTATATTTAAAATCTATAAAATAAAAGAATGGGTTAGCATAAGTGATATTGTAATAGAATCTATAGATGCAAATAGTGGTTAGGAGAATAGCTTATATCGGGTTTTTTGGACTTAAGCAATGAGCTTAGAAAATAATAAGTATGAATTATACGGAGTGCCGGATCAGGAAAGTTATATCTACAATAACTTTTTCTGGTTTTTTAAAAAAATTCCTCGCTGGTTGCTTGTATTAAGCCTGTTGGTATTGGCTTATTTGTATCATTTCTCTATTCATGGCGAACTAGGTGGTGTCGGCGGGGATAATGCCTATTATATAGCTCATGCAAAGGCAATCGCGAGCGCGCAAGGAATAGAGAGCATTATTTATACGGATCCGGTAACATCAAGCAATTTGGTAGCATCGGATTCTTATCTATGCGGCTATCTTTCGCTCATGTTGCCTTTTTTGTTGGCCCCCGGAGTATTGAAGCACGGCCTTAACTTATATTATATGCACTTCGTGATTTACCTCGTGAGCCTCACAGTCCCTATTCTGGTATTTTATCTATTTCGCCGGAGAGTCGGAGATGTTCGAGCTTTTCTCTATACTGCGTTGTTTTCAACCACTCATCTTTACCTGATCTTTATGGTGGACATACTAACCGAAAATTTATTCATTGCACTTGTTTTCGCATGTTTCTTGATCCTGGAAAAATACCAGAGGTCAAAGCGTATACTTTCGCCCTGGCTCTTTGCCACGATCATCGCTTGTTTTGCTGTAATAATAACGAGAAGGCCGGGCCTGGTCATGCCTGTAGCTGTCGCGCTTTCCCTTCTTACTTCAGCGCCGATCAGTGGGGCATGGCGGGGTAATCTGAAAAAAGCCGCGGCATTTGCAGGCATTATCGGGGCATTAATTATTGTTTGGGGAATTATAATATATTTAGTGATATTAAATAATTTACAGGATGTTAATAAAGTTGATCTTGATACATCTCAAATGTTTTTCCAGTCTTTAAGATCAGCCGTTTCATATTTAAGAAGCACATCGAGAATATTTTTATACCAGGGACACGTGTTTCCCGGGGCAATGCACGAAACAGGATTCTGGATATTGTTGGTTATTGCCCTTGGTTTTATAGTTGATTTTGCGCGGCATAGAAATATCATGGGATGGTTTTTTCTGGTATACGCAATTCTACTACTATTCTGGAATGCCAACCGCTCTCGATACCTGATCCCGGTAGCTCCACTTCTGTTTTTCTACTTCTTCGAAGGCTTGTTGCTGATCATGAAATGGTCTGATAGAGCATGGCTTCGATGGTTTGAAAAAATCCCTCGCAAAAGTATAGCCCAATTAATATATATAGGATTTTTCATACTCTTTTTCAGTTATCATATAGTGGGAGTCGTGAAATGGCATCGGATAGTAAATTCAGAACCCTGGAATGCCCTGGGAGAGACCGTGCCCTTGCCCACTGACCAGATAACCATTGACTGGTCCAAATTCCGTGAAAGCCATTCATGGGCTACCAGGGATGATGGCATGAAAGAATTAATCCTAGCACAGGAATTTTTCAGTTTGGTAAAAAAGACACGGGATTTAACAGACTCAACTGATTTTATAATGAGTGCAAAGCCACGTATCACTTATGTCCTTACTGGAAGAAAAAGCACATGGCTTCCCAAAAAAATAGAGCCCAGGACATTTATGGATCTTATAGAAAAACATAAAATCAACTTCATCATTTACAGCCAGTTTCATCAAGAGAAGACCCTGATTGCTAAAAAAGCCGCACAAGAGTATCCTGATTGTTTTGAAATAATATGGAACTCCGGGATTAAGGATGGCAAGATATATAGAGTAAGACATACATGTAATGCTCTCAAAGAAAGTCTTTCCTCTCAAAGCGGAAGTGAGAAATGAAGATCGCTTATATTACAAAAGATTTTCCGAAACTCAGCCAGACATTTATCTTGCACAAGGTATTTGAATTGATGAGACTGGGGCATGAGGTTACCGTGTTTACCCGATCCATAAGGCATCCTCACGCTCACCCCGATCTTGCGGCCATGCATGAATTCAAGCCAAGGATAGTGAGAATCCCTGTCCCGGACAGAGTAAGGCCAAAGGACCTGGTCCGAGGCATGGCAAAGTCCTCACCCCGAATTGACCTCATGGTAGAGTCAGCCAGAAAAGCGTCAAAAATAGATCATCCATCAACACCACTCATGGCATGGAACAAAAGCCTTCCCTTTTTGAGGGGAAAATTCGACATCATACATGCGCACCTCGCGGAACTAGGCCGCGAATATCTGGAGATCATGCAGATATTGGGAATACCTATGGTGGTCAATTTCAGAGGATCGGATGTGGCCATTGACGTAGCCCGATGGCCGGACAGGTATCAACCTCTCTTTCAAAAGGCGCCGCGATTTATCGCCATAAGCGAGAACACAAAAAGACTGGCCGCAAACTACGGATGCGATCCAGCAAGAATTTCCGTGATTCCAACCGAGGTGGATTCCTCCTACTTCGAGTTCTACGATCGAATAAATCGCGGCGAGTCAATCCCGCTAATCATCACAGTGGCGCGCTTTCATTGGATCAAGGGGCTCAACTATGCGCTTGAAGCCATGGCTTTGCTTAAGAAAAGTGGTGTTAAATTCAGGTATCTGGTCCTGGGCGGGGGAGACCGTTTGGATGAACTCATGATGGCCATACGCGATCTTGACCTGAATGATCATGTGGAGCTGGCAGGCGAAAAGGACAGACAAGGGGTGAGGGAAGCTCTCTATTCATCTCACATCTTCCTTATGCCCAGCCTTTTTGAGGGATTATGCACATCCGTGCTTGAAGCCCAGGCCACTGGCTTGCCGGTAGTAGCCACCAGAGTCGGGGGCCTGCCAGAGGCGGTAAAGCAAGGTGAGACAGGGTTCCTGGTGCCATCACGCGATCCAGCCGCACTGGCCGAACGGCTTCGCTTCTTGATCGAGCACCCGCAAGAGCGCCTGGAAATGGGCCGAAAAGGCAGGGCATGGATAGAGCAGAATTTCAGCATGGATAGGCTTATACCAGAGCTGATCGGATTGTATAAGGAGGTCATCCAGGAGTGGGGCGCGCGAAAAGCGAGCAGGTGATAGTCCGCCGCGGCCTTTGGACATGGCGCATCAGGCCGGAGATTGCGGAAAAACTGGATGAGATAGAAAGCATAGTCCTCTCTCCGGAAAGCCAGCGGAACGCCCGGATAGTGAAGGTAACCACGGGAAGGCGGACCATCTGGATGATGAGGCTCCCGGAAACCAATGCCCCCGATGTTTTTGTCAAACACTATTCCCGGCCACGGTTCATAAAACAGCTCAAGCACCTGGTCAGGAACTCAAGGACACGGCAGGAATGGGAGATGGGCATCAGGCTCGAACACATGGGCCTGCCAGTGGCAAAGCACCTGGCCATGGCCGAGAGACGGATCGCAGGTCTTCTGCAAGAGGACCACATGGTCCAGGAATACCTGGGTGAGCACCTGCCGCTTGATCAATATCTCTTGAAGAACCCTACAGGCCCGGAACGCGATGACCTGATCACACACCTCGCTCTTCTTGTGAGAAGAATTCACGACCTCGGTATCATCCAGCGAGATTTCAAGCCGAACAGCATCATGATCCGCAAAACCATTGATGGCCTTGACATGCGTCTCGTGGACCTGGAGCGGGTAAGGTATCTAAAGAGAAAACTCAAGACCCGAGAGCGGATAGAAAACCTGGCAAGACTCTCGCAGACTTTTGAACGCGTGGCCGCGCCACAGGATCGCAAGGCATTCTTTCAATCCTACTTCCAGGGCGATGCGCTTTCTCGTGAAGATTCCACACGGCTCTGTCTGGAGATTTCAGCGCGCGCGGAAAGCATCGCACGAAAGTGGACATGGAACCTGAGAAGATGGGTCAGGACAGAAAACGAGCTTTACTATAATTTCTGCCACGGCCCCTGGCGCGTCTACGCACATAAGTCCATGCCGGAGCATGAGCTTGTAAAAATCCTGGATGCAAAAAATGGCATTGAGGAAGGGGAAATCCGACTGCAGAGAAAGCGGCAGACAGACCCGAGCCGACTCTTGCTCCGCGAATGCAGGCCAGCATTTTGCATGAAAGCCAGGGGCTACCTCCACGGGGCACTCCATGGATTTGAAAACTCGATTGTGCTCAGCCACCGCGGCATCACTCCTATCAGGCCCTACGCCGCTATCCAGAGAAAATCTTTCGGCAAACTGCGCGTGGGGTATCTTATCGTGGACCCGCCGGACCAGCTTACATCGCTCAAACAAGCATGGGAAAAGGCCAGAAAGGATGCTCAAAAATCAGCGCTCTTTCTTTCGGGACTCGGAGCAATTCTCGGTCTAATGAATAAGATAGGCCTCTTTAGCGCAATTCACACGGAGGACCTCATAAAGCTGGTAGAGGTAGAAGACAGGGAGCCGGAATTTTACATTGACCATTCCGAAATGCTTTTTCTTGCCAGACGCGGAAGCTCAGGTCCGAAAGAGGATATGCTTTCCCGGATAGAGGCCCGGCTTGAGCTGGACCAGAAAGGGAAAGATATACTGCGAAGGCATTTCCTTAATTCAAATTCCATGGATCAGCATTGACCCTTTTCGGAAAATGAGGCAAAATAGTTTCAGGATGAAAATTTTATTCCGAGGCCGACTGTGGGTTTTACTTATCGCGGCCCTGATTGCCTTTCAATTCGCAAGCTGTGAGAAGAAGGTGCAACGGGAGGGCCAGCGTATAAGCGCGAGCGAGGCCGAGCGGCTTGACCTGGCCGCGGCCGAGAAGGCCGTGGCTAGAGCCGAGTTCGAGCAGGCTATGGCATTATATGACCGGTTCCTTGCGGATTTCCCCCACAGCACGAATGCCGCACTCGCCCACCAGAAAAAAGGCGAAATCCTTTACTGGCAAAAGGATTATGCCGCTGCGGAGAAGGAGTTTCAATTCGTGGTGACAAGCTACCCGCAGAAGCCCGAGAGGCAGGATGCCGCATGGGGACTCGGACTTTGCTACTACCAGCAAGAACGCTGGAATGATGCCGTCGCCGCACTGAACCCGATTTATGAGCTTGCCGCAGACCCGGACCGACGCGACCAGGTGGGTCTGCTCCTGGCAGAGTGCGAGCTCCGGCAACACGATTTTCTGCACGCGGCTGAATGGTATGCAAGACTGGCACTTGATACAAGCAATACCGAGCATCAGGCCCGGGCAAAAAAACTGGCCGTAAGAATAGTGGAGGAGAAACTTGATTCAGATGAGCTCGAAGCCCTGGTGCAAACATTCCCGCAATCATTTCCAGCGGACTACGCTCTTCTTTCGCTTGCCCTGATTGCCGAGCAACAAGCCCGGATGGAAAAGGCGCACGCATATATTGAGAGGCTGTTGCGAGAACACGGCCAAAGCGAGGTTAAGGGCCAGGCTCTTGCGCTACGGGAGAAACTGAAGCAACTACTCATTGTGGAACCGCGGAGACTGGGGTTGATCCTTCCATTGAGCGGAAAGGGACACCGCTTCGGAGAGCGCGCTTTGAAAGGCGCATTGCTTGCAGCAAAGGTCTTCGGGACTACCCCCGTCGAAGGATCGGTAGAACTCCGGGTCAAGGACTTAAGCTCCGATCCCCTTGCCGCGGCAAAGGCAGTGGAAGGGCTTGTGAGGGACGATCATGTGATCGCGATCATAGGGCCAATTCTCTCTCAGACAGCAAAGGCCGCGGCGACAAAGGCACAGGAACTCAGGGTTCCACTTATTGCACTGAGCTTCGAGGAGAGCATCCCTGATTATGGCCCCATGATTTTTCGCAACTGCCTGACCAAGTCCGCGCAGGTTGACGCCATACTTGACTGGGCCATGGAGAAAAAGGGGATGAGGCGGTTCGCAATATTGTATCCGGAGGACTCCTACGGGACAGAGTTCATGAATCTGTTCTGGGCAACCGTTGAGCATCGCGGAGGCAAGGTGAAAGCGGCCGAGAGATACGATCCTAAAAAGACAGACTTCGGGCCACAGATACGAAAGATGGTCGGGCTTTATTATCTGGAGGCACGGCGCAGGGAGCTTGAAAGTATAAAGGACGAGGAGGCCCGCCAGAGCATCGAGGGACTGAGGCCAGAGGATTTCAATCCCGAGATAGACTTTGATGCGATTTTTATACCGGACTCCTGGAACTTGATCGCAATGATCGCACCGCAGTTGCGATACTACCGGGTAACCGGGGTTCAACTCCTCGGCACCAGCGCATGGCATTCTGAAAACCTGGTAAAGGAGACCATGTTACCTGATATAGAGAATGCTGTTTTTCCAGACCGCTTTGCCCCGGAGATAAAGCTCTCGGACTTTGAGAACTATCGCTATAAGTATCAAGCGGCTTTTGACCAGGACCCCGCGCTGATGGACGCACAGGCTTTCGATGTGGTGAAAATCCTGATCAATCTGCTCAACGAGCAGGATATAAAAAACCGGTCCGACATGGCCCGGGCGCTCTCACGGGTCAGAAGCTATCCAGGGGTTATGGGCGAGATAACAGTGACGCAAAGCGGCGACTGGGCAGGCCAGGTATACCTGCTAACATTTCAGGAAGGCAAGATAAAACGCCTACGATGAATCTCCATTCTTGATTTTCTATGCTTGATTTTTTGTGACGGCGTGATATATTAAGAATACGGCGGGCGATTAACTCAGTGGGAGAGTGCCACCTTCACACGGTGGAAGTCGTGGGTTCAAATCCCGCATCGCCCACCATTTTTTTGGTCAAAAGGCCAGCAAGGAGGCATGGGTGAAAAGATGAAAAAGAGCAAAGTCGCTGTCCTCAGAACCACGCCTGAGAGCGCGGTGGAGGATTACCAGCGCCTGCTGGAGATGGCAGGCACGCGGGAAATCCTTGATCCCTCTCAAGCCACCATCCTAAAGCCGAACATCTCCTGGCACTTCTTTTATCCTTCGGCCAACACCACGCCCTGGCAGTTGGAGGGCACGATCAAGGGGCTTAAGAATCTGGGCTTTGAAAACATGACCGCGGTGGAGAATGATACGGTGGTCACAAACCCGTATAAGGGAGAGCGAGAAAATAAATTCAACCCGATTTTGAAGGACCAGAAAATCCCTGTGCTCTATAACTGTCGTGATGAGGACATGGATTGGGTTCCCTATCAACCGAAGGGCGAACTCCTGGTTCTTCCAAAGATATTTCCAAGGGGAATTAAACTCCCTGATTTCTTCTTCGGAAAAAATATAGTGCACCTCCCCACGGCCAAATGTCATGTCTATACCTGCATGACCGGTGCCATGAAGAACGCGTTCGGAGGTCTGGTAAACACCAAGCGACACTACACCCATACCTGGATTCACGAGACACTCGTGGACCTGCTCATCATCCAGAAGGAGATACATCCAGGAGTTCTGGCCGTAATGGACGGGACAGTGGCGGGAAACGGGCCCGGTCCACGGACAATGGTGCCTGTGGCCAAGAACTTTATTCTGGCCTCCGGAGACCAGGTCGCGATTGACGCGATCGCGGCAAAGATGATGGGCTTTGATCCAATGAGCATTCCTTTTATCAGAATGTCGCACGAGCGAGGACTCGGAGCCGGAGATCCCTCCGAGATCGAGATTGTGGGAGATGATATTTCAAAAGAAAACTGGAATTTCTCCGTGGGAGACAACGCGGCCACAGCATTCGTCAAACACTTCTGGTGGGGATTCCTCAAGCCCCTGCAAAAGCTCTTCTTCCACACACCACTCGTCTATTTCTTTGTCGCAGGATCATACATATTCCATGATTACATCTGGTATCCCATCAAGGGTAAAGGGGTCGTCCGAAAATTCATGGAAACAGAGTGGGGTAAAAAGTGGCTTGAATATTAAAACCTAAATTGAGCGTTTTTATTGTAACAAATGATTGCCGTGCCGACTGCCTTTAC
>CAZOMR010000021.1:12223-22038 GCA_964580655.1 uncultured bacterium | reverse complement strand
CCCATAGCCGATTTTTACTTGACTTTGAGCCTCCAGCATGCTTAGCTTATTAATTAAAATTATTGCAGGGTTTTAGAGTTCTCCAGGAGATGAATTTCTCCTTGATGGAGGGATTTTAATAAAATGACACGGGGATTCATCAGATTCGCCGGGGTATTTGCAGGGGCATTGATGCTGGCCATCGCGAGCCCCGCTTTGGGTAAAGAGGTTGAGGTCAGAGGAGTGGGAGTGGCTCCGGTCATCAGGGATCAGGCTTCGAGTAGACGAGTGGCTATGGAGCTTGCCAAGCGGGACGCGGTGGAGCGAGCCATTGGGGCTGAAGTTCAGGCCTCTGCGATACCGGCTGAGGAGCTTGTGCGGGTAGTGGCCACAACTAGTGGCCGGCTTAAGTTCTCAGTGGTGTCCGAGGAGGTTGAGGGGGAGGTTTACATCGTGGAGATTCTCGCCACAGTGCAAATCCCTCCTGGGCTGGAGTCGAAATATCCCCGCTCGCTTGAGGAGGAACGCACGGGCTACAAGGCTCTGATCCAAAAATTCCCGGATGGCGAGCTTAACTGGCGCGATGGCTATCTCCTTGCCAGGGGCCTTGCCAGGAAGAAGGGCAAGGATGAAAAGAGTATGGCACAGGCGCGCCGCGCGGCCCAGGTGGATGCATACGGGCTGGCGCTCCGGATGATCGCGGGAATTAATTTTGATCCAGAAGAGACAGTGAAACAGCGCATGGGTAAGGCCCCGAAAATAGAGTATAGTCTCAAGGGGCTGATCCGCGGTGCGGAGGTAGTGGAGGAGAAGAGTCTGGACCCCCGGACATACCAGGTTATTATCAAAGTGCCGCTTCGCGGGATCAAGGGAATTCAGCGAGCGTTTACCGAGACCATGAACCTGCAAGAGCCACCACGAAGAGTCCCCCCGAAAGAGCCAGACGAGGAAAAGACTTATACCGGTATCATCGTTGATGTCCGCGGCTTCAACCTCGTGCCGGCTTTGTTTCCCGAGATAGTGGATGAAACCGGAGAGGCGGTCTATTCTCTGGATATGATTGACCCGAAAGCACTGACCCGGCGGGGTCCAGCGGCCTATGTCGTAGGAGAAAAGGAGTCCCCGGAAGGCCCCAAGGGATCACTTCTTGAACCCGGAAGATTATTAATTGTCCCTGCACTGGCCGTGGAGTGCGAATCTCCCTGCCCAGCGTCAGCCAAATTTGCATCTTCGGAATTAGCATCTTTATTATCCTTCTCACATCCAGTGAAAATATGGCAACTTATGGCACAGATGCTTCGGCGCAAGCTGGTACTTCGCCAGGGGCCCAGGCCGATAAGAATAACCGCGATAAAAAAGGCAGGCCCAACACGAAGTCGGATAGTGATCAGCAACGCCTCTGCTACCCGGATACGCAAGGTGGTAGCCTACAATGACTTCCTGCGAAGCTCCCGGGTAGTACTAATCACCGATAGCATGATTGGAGGAACAGAAGGTAAATACTGGAGACAGAGGGAACACATCCCCACAGCCTGGTAAATTCAAATGTCGGCTTTAAGACGTCTGGGAAAGACCACCCACCCGATTATGGCAGGATTGGTGGGGTTGCTCCTGACAGCAGGCGTCACGCTCTGCTATTGGGCCGGTATACTTGAGACACTGGAACTGAGAAGCTATGACCTCCGTTTTCATGTCCGCGGCCCAAAGGCTCCTCGCGATGACATCCTGCTTGTCACTATTGATCAGACAACTGTAAGAGACATTGGCTGTAAAACCACTGCAATCTCCCGCGCGCAACATGCCCAGGTCATAACCAACCTTGCCCGCCGCGGTGCAAAACTCATCGTTTATGACATGGACTTCTCAAGTCCATCCACATCGCCCGAGGACGATTACTGGCTCCAGCAGGCCCTCGCAGAGGCCGGGGTGGTTATCATGGCCCGCTATATCTCTCAGGGCGACTGGGTGCGGCCCAACGAGGTGTTTAGAAACGCCCCGGTCATGGTGGAGGGAGCGGTAGAAAAGTGGACAGAGCAGGGAATCTCTGACGAAGAAGGAAACATGATCATTCAGTGGATCCCGGCCAGTAATCTGGATGTGGATGGCTACTGGATATTTGCCGCGGCCGAACCAATTACCGACCCTTATGCCCAAGGGGTGATCGAATTAGGCCAGGTGCCGGCAAAAGATCACTACTTTGAGATCTCGGGTCTTGATCCAGAGATTATCTACCATTTCCTGGTTCTCGCTTATAAAGATATGCCATTGCTTGTGGGAGAGGGTGCGATCAATGAGATCGAGGACAAGGATGATCGAATCAGAAGAAAACCCTTGTTGGTCGGCGTGGACCTCGATGATGAAAAGGTCCCGGCCTTGGCCTTCGCCTCAGCCATTTCCGCACTTTGGCCAAATGAACAACCCGAAGACTGCTCCACCAGCCCGGAAGAGGTTTGCCTCCGCACCAATGGTCAAGAACTCCGCATTCCACTGGTACACGGGTATTTTCTCATCAACTTCATCGGTCCCAGAGACTCCTTCCCTCGTATCAGCTTCAGCAAGGTCTTGCTGGAAGAAGTGCAAGAGGGTGCTTCACCTGACCTGGCCGGCAAGATAATTCTGGTCGGAAACACCCATCCAACCGCCCATGATGAGTATCCTACGCCATTCGGGCGATCCCCCTTGAGCAGTGCGGATCAAGATCAAGAACAAACCCAGTTCGGCTACACATCCGGATTGGAGATACAGGCAAACGCTCTCCAGACCATACTCGACCAGGCCTTCATTCATACCCAGAATCCACAGCAGGTGGCTGGCATGATCCTGATACTCGGCGTGATTATCACTATCATCTTTATTCTCCTTCGTGCATTTTCCGTCCCGGGCATTCTGGTTCTCATCGCCTCTCTGGCCGGCTTGGCTTATCTGGCTCAATACCTCTTTGAGAGCAAAAACTACTGGCTTGTAACCACGCCCCTGCTTCTTGTCGTGGGACTCAACTTTCTCGGAATACTCATTGTCCAGACTGTGGGCGAATACAGGGAGAAGCGGTTCATAAAGGGCGCTTTCGCTATGTACCTGGCCCCTGCCGTGATTGACCACCTCATTCAGTACCCGGACAAACTGAGCCTGGGTGGCGAGGAGCGGGAATTGACCGCGCTTTTCTCTGATGTGCAGGGCTTTTCCTCGATCTCAGAAAAGCTCAAGCCCACTGAACTGGTTCACCTTCTCAATGAATACCTCACAGCCATGAGCGATGTGCTATTCGAGTTCGAAGGCACCGTGGACAAGTTCGAGGGAGACGCCATCATAGCCTTTTTCGGCGCGCCCATCCCTTGCGATGATCACGCCCGCCGCGCCTGCTTTGCCGCCCTGGCCATGCAGAAAAAGAACGCAGAGTTGAATGAGAAGTTCGAAAGCGAAGGCAGGCCGCGCATGGTTACCCGCATCGGAATCAACACAGGCCACATGGTGGTTGGCAATATGGGCTCGGCTCAGCGCATGGACTACACAATCATGGGAGACAGCGTAAATCTGGCATCACGCCTGGAGGGAGCAAACAAGCAATACGGGTCTCTCACCATGATCTCCGAGTTTACATACGAGCAGGTCCGCGATTCAATGGAGGCCAGGGAGATAGACCTGATAAAGGTGGTAGGTAAGGCCAAGCCGGTCAGGGTATATGAACTCCTTGCAAAAAAAGGCGAGATGGATGAGAAGACCGCGCAGGCCAGATACATCTTTGCCCAGGGATTGAGCCTTTACAGGGACAGAAAATGGGATGAGGCAATTACCCAGTTTGAAGAGGTTATCCGGATGCTGGGACAGGACCCGCCTTCCGAGGTCTATATTAGTCGCTGTAAAGAGTTCAAAGAGAGTCCGCCTGAGCCGAATTGGGACGGCATATTCCGGCTTAAATTGAAATAGGTGTTTTCACGGAGAGCAGGAGGGCAGAAGCATGAGAAAGAAAATGGTGGTAGCGCTGATGGCTGTTTGCTGGGTTTCAGTGAATACCATTGCTCAGGATGTGATTACGGCCACAGCCCAGGGCAGTGCCGCCGTAGTATCCGGCAATGTGGAGAGCGCCAGAAAGGCGGCCATCGAAGATGCCAGGCGATCCGCTGTGGAACAGGTTGGATCAGAGGTCATCTCGGAGACCGTGGTCGAGAACTTCGAACTGGTCAAGGATGTAATAGTAACTAAAGTCGCAGGCTACATAAAGAATTATAATATCATATCCAGATCCTGCTCAGCTACAACTTGTGAGGCCACTATCGAGGCCCAGGTCAGCGCCAAGCAGATCAAGGACGACGCTACCATTATCTATAACGAGATGGATAAACCTCGGATCATGGTGCTTATCCCTGAGACATCCCCTTCTGGCGAGGTGGAGATCAGGTCCAATGTCTGCGAGAACACGGTCATGGAGTATTTCAAGTCCAAGGGCTTCGAGATGGTGGACCGGAACCAGGCTCTGGCCAACATAGAGGCGGACAAGCTCAGAGCCGCGGCCAGGGGAGATGAGGGGACTGCGGTGATGCTCGGATCACGTGCAGGCGCTGAGGTGATTATAGTCGGGACCGCCAACACCGGCGTGCCAGAGCCCATCCGCGGAATCCTCTATGCATCCACTCCCACCATATCTGTCCGGTCACTCAATACGGCCAATGCCGCTGTCTATGCCACCTCCACTGAAGTGGGCAAAGGTCAGGGCGGCACCCCGGACCAGGCCCAGAAAAGTGCGCTCCAGCAGACCGCGGCCGTGGTGGCCAGGGACATATTCTGGAAGATAGTGCAGGCCTGGAATAACGAAAAGCTAAACGGCGTGCCAATAGAGGTGGTGGTAATCGGGGTTAATTTTTCAAGGCTCAATAAACTCAAGAAGGACCTGACAGGACTGAGAGAAGTAAAAAAAGTGATCCAGCGTGAATTCGCGGCTCCCGCAGCCACTCTGACCGTATATGTGCTCGGAGACGCCAACCGCCTGGCAGAGTTGATTGACGCCCATAAGATCGCGGAGGTATCCGGCGTCACGCCAGGCAAGGTCACTATCAAGGTGAAATGAAAAGGGGGAATACAAGATGAAGCTTAAGAGTTGGGCGAGAACAGCCATCCTGGTAATGCTTCTTGTCGCCGTGGGCTCGCCTGCCAGTCTGTCTCTGGCCCGGTCCGAGGAAACAGAGAAGGCAAAGCCTGCCTCTAAAAAGGACCTTAAGCAACGAGCTAAAGCCGATCGCCTTTCCGAGCAAAGCGAGTCCGCACACAATACCCCGTCATCGGCAAAAGCGAAGAAGAAGCCCTCAAAGAGACTGGGTCTTGATCGCTACAAGACCAGCAAGAGAATGGGCAAGGCTTATCTTGACATGGGTCTCAAGGCCAGGGCTTTCAAGCAATTTGCCAAATACCTGGCCGCATATCCTGACGATACTGAAATCATGCTCACCGCAGGGATAATCGGCCAGGAACTCGGGCTGAACAAGCTTGCCCGTGCCTACCTGGAGAACGGCCTTGAAAAAGTCCCCGATCATGTAGAAGCACGGCTCGCTCTGGCCTGCCTTAATCTGGATGAGGGGTACGAGGAATCAGCCCTGGCACAACTGGAAGAGGTAATCCAACAAGACCCGGCCAGGGGCGAGGCACACCTTATACTGGGCAAGCTCTATCACAAAACCGGCGATCTAGCCTCGGCCGAGGCATCCCTGAAGCGAGCCTCTGAAATTCTGCCCCAGAACCTTGAAGCCAATTACCTTCTCGCCAAAATGGCCTATGACCGCGGCGACTTTGCTTCCGCCATACCACCCCTCGAGCGCATCGCTGGAAAGCACGAGCCCAGGGCCGAGGCTCATTACCTCCTGGCAATCGCCTACCTTTCACAGGGAAGGAATGAATCAGCCCTTGAACAGTTTGAGAATGCCATATCCGCTGATTCTCAATACGAGCAGGCTCAATACCAGGCCGGACTCCTCTGGCAGGAGAAGGGCGAGACAGAAAAAGCCATTAACCGGTTTTCAGCTTATGCTGAAGCGAATGCCGATCACTTCGATTCCCGATGGCGGCTGGCTCAGATTTACCTCGAGCAGGGTAACATTGACCGGGGGATAGAATGGCTTGAGGAAGCGATAAAGCTTGAGCCCAACAACCCCAAAGCACTTCATCAACTCGGAAAGATAGAATATGAGAATGGCAACTACAATAAAGCATACCCCACACTGCGCCGCGCACTGGCTCTGGACCCCAAGAATACCGAGACCCGCTACCTTCTCGGAGCCACTTATCTTCACCTTCCAGACTTTGCCGCGGCTGAGCGCGAGTTACAGTGGATACTAGAACGCGAGGATAAACTTGAGGCCAGGGAGATGTTGCTGGAAGTCGGGGAACAGCGCGCGGAACTTGCCAGGGAACCAGCCACAGGAAAAGAGGTCTCGGCTGTGAAGACATTGGCCGTGGTTGAGTTCAAGGATGCTGGAAGCGACTCAGGATGGAGATGGCTCAAGACAGGACTCTCCGAGATTATGATACAGGATATGCAGATGATAACTTCCCTGGAGGTTATTGACCCGGCCGCAGTGGACAAGTTCATGCGAGAGAACTCGTTACCACCCGGGTCCACATCTCCGGCTTTCAAGCGCCTCGGGGCCAAGGCAATCCTCACAGGAAGCTACACAGTCCATCGTGACCAGATCAAGCTCTCTGCTCGCCTGGTAGAAACCGAGACCACCCGCTTGATCGCATCCGCCACACGGAGCGGCAGGGTGAAAGACATCTTCACTGTTGAAAGAGAAATTCTCGCCGAGCTAATCCCGCAATATGTGCCACTCACCCAGGCCGAGCGCAAGTCTATCATAACCCAGCCAACACTCGATCTGGCATCATTGGTGAACCTGAGCAGGGGCAAAAAGTTTTACTACCTGGGCAAAGGAGAGAAGGCCCAGGAGTATTTGCAGAAGGTGGTGGATCAAAACCCGGATTATACCCCTGCTCTCGCTGACCTGCGAGAGGTGCAGGAAGCGGTCTCAAATGCGGAAGTGCTTGCGATTATGACATTCAAGAATACCACCGGCAACCCTGATTACAACTGGATGGGAATGGGCATCGCCGAATCGCTCACAACAGACCTCAAAAAGATCACGGGCATATATCTCGTGGAGCGCAACGAGATTGACAAGGCACTGGAAGAGTTAAAGCTAGGGATGCTCGGATTCCTCGATGAGTCCAGCGCACCACAGGTGGGAAAGATAGTAGGCGCCGGGGTAATACTCGTGGGAAGCTACCAGATAAGCAACAAGCGCCTCCGTATTGACGCCCGCATGGTGGATGTGGAGACAGGTGCTATCCTTCTTACAGAAAAGATTCAGGGTCTCGAGGATGACATCTTCAAGATAGAGGAACAACTGGCGCTGAAGATCTCCGATGCTTTGAATGTGAGCCTCACTGCGGAGGAAATGGCCCGGCTCAAGGAGAAGCCCAACTTGGAGAATTTCAAGAGCTATATCATCTCGCAGGCAAGCTTCAGGGTAGGCAAGGAGGGCGAACAGGCCGGTGAGGGCGAGGAGATCATCCGAACCGTGGCAGTGAGCAAGTTCAAGAACTACTCTGGCGTGGCCAGGTATGACTTTCTCGAAGAGGCCCTTGCTGGGTCTCTGGTAACAGAGCTTAAGAGGCGTGCTGGAATGAATATGATTGAGCGTGACCAGCTCGATCGCGCCATCCAGGAAATGCAGTTGAGCAAGACTACTTATGTGGATGAGAAGACCGCGCCTGAACTCGGACAAATAGTGGGTGCGGATGCAGTGCTCGTTGGATTCTACCAGATTTCCAAAAAGACCATCAGGGTGGACACACGCGTCATCAAGGTGGATACCGCGGAGGTGCTTCAGACGGTTTCCGTAAGTGGTGATGTGGATGACATCTTCAAGGTCGAGACCGAGCTCGCTTCAGAGGTCATGGCCGCACTCGGGGTTCAAGGAGGGCCCGGTGCTGGCGAGGGAATACCTTTGGCCGAACTGGAGCAGGCTGGCCAGGCCAGAGGAGGGAACATGGCCTCTGTCATGGCCGCATCCTATTCCTTCTTCCTGCCAGGGTCCTCACAGTATTTCCTGGCCGATAAAAAGAAAAAGGGATCAGTCATGTTCGCGGCCGACGCTTTGCTTATCCTGGCCGCGGCCGCACTCAGCTTCACGAGCGACCAGGCATTCAACGATTATTCATCCAACATGGACCCCGCATCATACAACGAAGGCGTGGACCAACTGGTAATGCGGAACACGATCATTTACAGCATCCTCGCACTGGGAGCATACAGCGCAGTGGATGGATACCTTGAAGCACGAAAAGGGGCACGAGAACCGCCAAAGGAAGAAAGGGTCGTGGCCGAGGCTATAGGAAAACCGTAATTCCCTGTAAAGATGAACTAAAGACAAAGGAGACGGTAATGATTCTAGGTAAGCTACGTGTAGTTTTCTTCGCCATTATTGTTCTGCTCGCAACATCGTGCACGGTACCTGAGAAAATCAGCGAGGAAAAAGAGAAAAAGGCTCCTTCTCCTGCGGCGCCTGGCCCGGTATCACTGAGGGCTACACCCGGCACAAACCAGGTGATCCTGGATTGGACAAACCCCTCAGACGCGAATTTCGCCGGGGTGCTCATTCGACGCTCTCAAACTGATTTTCCGCTAACCCCCACCGGTGATGATACCACGGTCTACGACGGCCCCAGCACGGGAGCAGGCAATGCAGACTCCCATGTGGACTCCGGGCTGGCAAATGGTACTACATACTACTACACGGCCTTTGCTTACAATACCTCTGGTAAATTCTCCACTTCTACACCCGCTTCCTGTGACAAGGCTACTCCACAGGTCGGTCTGCAACCCCCGCCCGATCAACCAACCAATGTTTCCGTTACCTACTCCAATACCACGGGAATTACCACCATCACCTGGACAGATGAGACAGGGGGAGAGGTAGGTGAGTCTTATAATATTTATCGCCACACCGCGGCCATTGACACTGCCAACCTGAGTCAGGCCATTCGTATCCAGAACAATGTGCCTGAGGGCCTGGAACTCTTTGACTACACTGTCCCGGCACAGACTGAGGGCGATTATTATTATGCTGTTACAACAGAAAGCTCAGCCGGAAACGAAAACCTCACCATCATTCCAGGACAGAACGCAACCGATACACCACTTCATGAGGACAATCGCCCGCCTGATTCTGTAAGCGACATGGTCGTAACTCTAGCTCTAAACGGCTCCACAGCCGACCTCACTTGGACCAATCCCGCTGACTCAGATTTTGCCGGGGTTATTCTCCGCGGAAGTACTACAGGATTCCCATCTTCTCCAACCGATGGAGAAACAGTCTACCAGGGCACTGATGAGAGCTATACCCACTCAGGCCTGATTCCCGGCCAGACTTACTACTATGTTGCTTTTGCTTATGACGATAAAACCCCTCCTAATTACGCGACCCCGGGGCCAGGAGCAATGGGCATGGCAACAAGCGAGGACCTGGTCCCGCCAACGCGTCTGGCCGTTGGTGAGCTTAGCGCCACTGACTCAAAATCTGGAGGAGCTGTTGATCTGGATTGGAGTGCTTATGTCGCACCCCCGGATACAAGAGAATTCCTCATTTACGCATCCACCATGGACTTCAACGACATCACCGGAAAAGACCCCGTAGGCGTTGTCCTGGCTGGAGGCGATACTTTTACCGTGAACGGATTGACCGATGGCGCAACTTACTTTTTTGCCGTAACCCCGATTGACATTTCAGGTAATAAGGACAACTCGGTGAATACTGCCAGCGCGACCCCCACGAATACGATTCCTCCTTCTG
>CAZOMR010000021.1:0-12123 GCA_964580655.1 uncultured bacterium | reverse complement strand
AGCGCGACCCCCACGAATACGATTCCTCCTTCTGATGTTGATCTGGTTTCAGTGAGCGATGTTGCGAATGATGAGGGCTCGCTTTATGTAACCTGGGATGCTGTTTTAGATTCAGACCTTGCCGGTTATCATGTTTACTGGCAGTTATCAGAGATTGGTGATGTGGGTTTGCTTTCTCCTGCGGCGTCGGTTCTTCCGGGGGATACCGGGGTGGTTCTCACCGGTCTTCAGGACGGGGCAGACATCTGGGTAGCTGTGGTTGGTTTTGACAGTTCTGGCAACCAGGATGACACGATACCTCCCGGTGAGAGCCTGTCAGCCCAGTCCGTGGATGACCTTGCCCCTTCAGATGTTCAGGGCGTGAGTGCCACAGACTGTGCCGGGGCAGAGGGGACGGTGGATGTGGAGTGGCTGTTGGGAACCGAACCGGATATAGCAGTATACCGGATTTATTACAAATCCAGCCTGTTCGCCGATGTTGTTCTTGATGGAGCTACCGAGGCCGGGTCAGTTGGCCCGGCAACCGATTCCTTTGCGATAACTGGCCTTCAAGATGGAAACACCTATTACTTTGCGGTAGTGGCCGAGGATGAGGTTCCGAATGTGGATACGGGTCCGAGCGAGGTGGTGTCCGCGGTTTCTACCGATACGCAATCGCCGGGCATGGTCACCAATTTCCAGGCCTTGGCTGGCGACTCGGTGGTTGATTTAAGCTGGACAAATCCAGCCGATGCCGATTTTGCCGGAGTGTTGATCCGTCGCGGCAGGATTGGCACCGGCGGGTATCCTTTGGACCCCGCGGACGGAGAGACCACTGTGTATAACAGTAGCGGCACAAGCTTCTCGGATACCTCGGTCTGGAATGATGAGGCCTTTTACTATGCCGCTTTTGCCTACGATGATGACAGCAACTATGCTGGCGCTGGCCCTGACTCTGTGGACAAGGCCACCCCAACCGCAATCTCGGCGGTGCCGCCCCAGCCACCGTCAAACACTAATGCGACATACGCCAGTGGCACCGGTGTGACCACTATTACCTGGAATTCAAGCCCAACCCCCGGAGTGACTTACAACATTTATCGTCATACCGCGGCTATCAACGGAGCCAATCTGGCTGATGCAGTGCGTGTAGCCGTGGGATTGGCCGGGCTTACCCATAACTACACTGTGCCTCCCTTGACTGAAGGCGAATTCTACTACGCGGTAACAGCGGAAGATACGGGCGGTGTAGAGAGCACGGATTTTTCCGGCACCAACACCATGGCCGTGCCGGTTCACGAGGACAATAGTCCCCCATCTCCGGTTTCTGCTTTTTCTACCATCTCTGGAAATGGCGAGGTTACCTTGAACTGGACCAATCCCCCGGATGCTGATTTCGCTGGCGTTGTCATTCGCCGTCTGGCCACAACCGGGTTTCCGCCCGGGCCATCCGATGGAGACCTTGTATACGATGGTCCCAGCACAGGCGCAGGCAATGCTGACTCCCTTGTGGACTCCGGGCTGACAAACGGCATAACCTATTACTACTCGGCCTTTGCCTATGATACAGAGGTTCCGGCTAATCACTCGAATGCCGGACCGGGCTCGGTTGGCGTGGGCACGCCTGTCTCGAGCGGGGACAGCGACGGCGACGGACTCAGCGACGCTACTGAGTGGGCCATTGGCACGGATCCTTCAGACCCGGATACCGACGATGATGGAGCCTCGGACGGCGATGAGGTCCTGGTCTGGGGTTCCAATCCATTTATACCAGATACAGACGGGGACGGCCTTCTCGACGGGCAGGAGATTGTGGACTCGGACGGAACAGGTTGCCTGGACTGGGTCACAGCCCCCACTAACCCGGACAGCGACGGTGATCTGTTCAGCGATCTTGTGGACGCATTTCCCAATGATCCTGGCGAGTGGCTGGACAGCGACGGGGACTGCCTTGGAGACAATGCGGCAGACAACTGTCCGTATGATTACAACCCGGGGCAGGAAAATGCAGACGGCGATTCTTGCGGAGATGCCTGCGACCAGTTCCCGCTGGACCCAAGCGAATGCAAGGACACGGACGGTGACAGTATTGGCGATAATGCCGATCCTGATGATGATAATGACGGTTTAACCGACATTGAGGAGGGCACGCTGGGCACAGACCCCCTTAATCCGGACACAGATGGCGGCGGCGTTTCAGACGGGGACGAGGTAAATGTGCTTGGGACCGATCCGCTCGATCCGGGGATAGGGGATCCGGTCTGGTTTGTAATCCAGGATGTTGGGGATGTGGAAGTAGGAGAGATAATGCTGGTGACCTGCCGGATAGAGGACTCGGTGGGCAACCTGATTTCGGTGGACGACAGCACTGTTATCACGCTTTCAGTGGATTCTCCCTCCGGTAATGCCGAGTTCGGCCCGGTAGCCAATGTAGGCACACTGCTCAGCGGGGGTCGGACATCATCGGTTCAGATACAGGTCTTAGGCGGCATGGCCGTTATTGGTGTAACCGACACCGATGCCGAGACCGTAACCTTCATCCTGGACCAGGGTTATCAGAGCTTTGATCTTGGCACGCAAGAGATCGTATCCCCCAATCGGTTCTATACCTTTAGATTGAACAGTTACCTGCCTAGAGCGCGGACTGGTGGGACCCTGAGCGTGTATGCTCGTGGAGATTTCTCTGATGCTGGAAAGACTATCACGGTGTGGGCTGAGGATGTGGGCGAGAGGGTAATTGACATGTATCTGCCCGGAGCCTACTGCTCGCCGGAGCCACAGCGGCATGATATTGTCGGTAGTGCGGATGATTTTAATGAGGTAATCGAGGGCGGTGTAGTTCAGTTTGTTCTCCAGCTTTCCCCCACGGTTACTTTCCCGTGCACGTCGCAGGACCTTTCCCTTATGATCAATTATATTGCGGGGGATGTGAATTCGGCGAACTTCCTGCCGGTGAGCACTGTGGACAGCGATGGCGACGGTCTCACTGACGGCTTCGAGGCCAGCATAGGTACAGACCCGAGCAATCAGGACACGGATGGCGACGGCCTGACCGACTTTGACGAGGTTAACTGGGATGGTGATCCCACGGCCTTCACTCCGGGCATGGATACAGACCCGCTGGCCGAGGACACAGATAGGGACGGGCTCCTGGATGGCATTGAATCCACGTTGTTAACCGATCCTCTCGATACCGACTCGGACAACGACGGTTCGGATGACGGAGCGGAGGTCTCAAATGGCACCGATCCACAGAATCCGGACAGCGACGGGGACACATTATCGGACGGCGTAGAGACTAACACAGGCGTCTGGGTGGACATAAACGACAGGGGCACGGATCCCTTGAACCCTGATTCCGATGACGATGGCTTGCCCGACGACCAGGAAACCCTTAGTGGCGCCACGTGCACTGATCCCAATATGGTGGATACTGACGGCGATACCATGGAAGACGGAGACGAGATACTTGCCGGACTTGACCCCTGTGACCCCAGTGATGCCGCGGATATAGACGGCGACGGGCTGGTATCACCCATAGAACTCTTCATAGGCACCGATCCTCATGATCCGGATACAGACGGCGACGGGCTCAACGATGGGGACGAATACAATACCTACGGCACCAGCCCCCTAAGCCAGGACACGGACACCGATGGTCTGACAGACGATATTGAATTGGCCTACTGCACCGATGCGCTGAATCCGGATACCGATATAGACGGACTCCAGGACGGGAACACCTTGGGTATCCTTGGCGAGGACACAAACAATGACGGCATTGTGGATGCTGGCGAGACAGACCCTTGTAACTGGGATACAGACGGGGACGGCATGTCGGACGGGTACGAGGTGGCCAACGGCCTTGATCCCTTGAACGATGATATGGCTGGCGATCTCGACGGCGATGGTCTCACCAATGGTTATGAAGCGAGCATCGGCACTGACGCCAATAACCCGGATACGGACAGCGACGGGCTCTGGGACGGCATAGAGGACTCCTACTGCACTGACCCTCTCAATCCCGATACCGACAATGACGGGCTGATTGACGGCGATACAGCAGGAATTCATGGCGAGGACACAAACAACGACGGGGTTGTGGATGCAGGCGAGACAAACCCCTGTGACCCGGATAGCGACGGCGACACCATGCCAGACGGCTGGGAGGTAACTTATGGTCTGGACCCGCTTGACCACACTGATGCGGACCTGGATCCGGACGGGGACCTTCTTATCAATGCTTTGGAATTTAGTGTAGGCACTGACCCAAATGATGATGATACAGACGATGATCTGCTTTCTGACTTTGACGAGGTCAACTTTGACGGCGATCCCTCGAACTACACCCCTGGTGTGGACAGCGATCCGCTTGATCCTGACACCGATGATGGTGGTGTGCAGGACGGCGAGGATACCGATCCCCTGGATCCCACTATCGGCGATCCCTACCAGGTTATCTGTCTGAATCCGCCCGCGGCCATGGCCGGGGACACGATTCTGGTTACATGCCAGGTAACGGACATCCTGGGCGCGGTGATCTCCCCGGAGAACAGTGTCATCTTCTCCATGGATGTCTCGGGTTCAGCCTACTTCGGGCCCACTGCCGAGCACGGCACAGTGCTCAGCGGGGGTGGAACCAACCTTATTCGGGTACAGGTGGCGAGCGGCGAAATCACGGCTCAGCTTACGGACCCGGTTGGCGAGATCGTGACAATCTGGCTCATCAACTCCGAGGGATTGGACCTGCTATTCCCTGAAACCACTGTCTGGAACAGCTCGGAAATTCTCGATTTCTCGCCATTGATGATGTTTAACTTCACGGGCCTGATAGACCCGGTCATCGGCGCCGGGGGGCTGTTCGTTGCGGCCAGGGGAGACATTGAGATGGCCTCGGAATACTTCACGATCTACAACCACGACTCAGCCGAGCTACTCGGCACAGTCTTTGATTCACCGGACTGGACCTTTAACGAGTGTAATAATTATCGGGAGTATTTTTCCCTGTCTCTCTCCAAGAGCTACCTGGATTCGGAACTGGCGGATGAAATGTTTTCGATTGATGTAGCTCCAAGCATGGATATTGATGTCTCACAGTGCGGTGACAATGATATGTGGGTGGGTTTCTGGTATGTCACGCCGGATAAATTATACGCCCGTTTCATGGGAATGGACGATGACCAGGACGGCGACGGCCTGACCAACGGCGAGGAGCTAGCCCTCGGCACGGACCCGTACGATAATGATACAGATGATGACGAGCTTTTGGACTTTGACGAGGTCAACTTTGATGGGGATCCATCTAATTACACCCCGGGCGTGGACACGGATCCGCTTGATCCTGACACTGACGGCGATGGCATGGAAGACGGTTACGAGGTCATGTATGCCTGCATAGACCCGCTGGTGGGCGATTCTGTGGGCGACCCTGACACGGATACCTTGAGCAACCTGGCCGAATTCGGCTTCGGCACCAACCCGTGTCTGGATGATACGGACAGCGATGGCATGCCCGACAAGTGGGAAGTTCTCTATGGATGCCTGAATGCCAGCGTCGCTGATGCGGACCTGGATATGGATGGCGACACCCTGACCAATCTCAATGAGTCCACAATTCTTACAGACCCCTGTGATCCCGATACAGACGGCGACGGCATGGATGATGGCTGGGAAGCCGCGGCCGGCTGTGCCGGAGTGAATCCGCTGGTGGGTGATTCTCTTGATGATGCGGATGTTGATGCCCTGTCCAACCTTGGCGAGTATACTATCGGGACAGACCCATGTGATCCGGACACCGACAATGACACCATGTCCGATGGCTACGAGGCGGCCAATGTTTGCCTCGACCCGTTAAGCGATGATGGAGGCGCTGACCCTGATAGCGATGTTCTGGATAATCTTGGCGAGCTCGCCATAGGCACGGACCCCTGTCTAGCCGACAGCGACACCGACGGCATGCCCGACGGGTGGGAAGCGAGCTATGCCTGCACGGATCCTCTGGTTGACGATTCGGTGGATGATGACGACAGCGATAATCTATCCCACCTGGCTGAGCTCGGCTGGAACACTGATCCCTGCAATCCGGATACAGATACCGACAGTCTTACTGACGGAGATGAGGTCAACATTCACCTCACTTCCCCGATCCTGGCTGACACTGATGGCGATGGCATGCCCGATGATTTCGAGGCGGCCTATATTGCCTGCCTTTTCCCTCTTGCAGACGATGCCATGGACGACCCGGATGGAGACGGACTTCCAAATCTGGGCGAATACCAGAATGGTGACGATCCGTGTGTTCTGGACGCTGATACGGATGTGGATAACGATGGCCTGACCAACAGTGACGAGCTCAATATCCATGGCACTGATCCTTATAACGCCGACACTGATGGCGGCGGCACCGACGACGGAGACGAGGTTCTTGTCCTGTTTACCGATCCACTGGATGCGACTCTGGGCGATCCTTACCGTATCGGTATAGTTGAGCCGAGTGATGTTCTGGTCGGTAACACCATGGAGATTACTTATAGTGTGGAAGACAGCACCGGCTTGCTGATCTCAGTCAATGACTCTCTCATATTTACTGTTACTGCCACTGGTTCGGCAAGCTTTGACCTGGCTACGACAGGGGCCATCCTTAACGGCGCTGGCACAGGCTCGGCCAGGGTGCAGGTGGCCGGAGGCCTGGTCACGCTCATTGTCAATGACGCGGCGGCGGAGACAGTGATCTTCGGCATGGTGGATTCAGAGGGCAACGGCGTGCCGCTCTGGGAATACACTGATTTTTCCGGGCCAGTCGGTCTTATGTGGGATCAATGGGTATATCCCTTCAGCTTTGGCGGTTCATTTCATCCGCCTGGGGGCGATGGCACGCTCTCGGTATTCTCCAGCGGCGATTTTGATGATCCTAATGAAAACATCCGTGTGCATGCAGAATCAGTTGGTGCTGACCTGCTTGGGGATTTTGTCCCGGGAGTGGAGTGCGGGTCCACACCTGTCCAGAATGATTTAACCTTGACCCAGACACAACTGATCAGCTACCTGGTAGATGATGTATTTGATATAGAACTGGTACTTGGTTCTGGCGTGGATATAGGCGCGTGCCCGTTCCCTGAAGGTCTGGGGATACTATTTGTCTATCCTGAGGGTGTTGACGGGATTTTCTATGATCCCCTGGGAGACGAGGACAGCGATGGGCTTACCAATGCGGATGAGTTCAACTACGATGGTGATCCGGACTACACTCCTGGCGTGGACACTGATCCGCTTGATCCTGACACCGACGACGATGGACTCACAGACGGCGATGAAGTCAACATCCACCTGACCGATCCCCTCTTAACCGACACCGATGGCGATCTCATGGACGATGCCTATGAGGTGGCAAACGCGTGTCTGGCCCCGCTTGCTGGCGATTCCCTCGGAGACCCGGACACGGACACGCTGAGCAACCTTACCGAGTACTGGCTTGACACAGACCCCTGTAACGCGCACAGCGACGGAGATTCCCTGACCGACGGGGACGAGGTCAACACCTATATGACCGATCCCCTCTTAGCCGACACCGATGGCGACGGCATGCCCGATGATTACGAGGTTGCAAATACCTGCCTTGATCCATTAAGCGATGACACGGGCGATGATACGGACTGGGACGGCTTAGACAATATCACTGAATATACCAATTCCACCGATCCCTGTCCTGTGGAAAACAGGATCACCATTAGTCCTATATTTCAACAAAATCCTTCACTGACCTGGACAGGCTCTGAGTTCGGCGTAGCCTGGCAAGACAATGCCGGTGGGCATTTTACAAGGATTGACAATGGAGGCAATCCCATAGGCGCAATAAAGGATTTCACCAGCATGAGTATATTTGATTGCTCGCTGACCTGGGCGGATACCGTTTTTGGCGTGGCTTATGAGTGGAGTGTAACCGATTATATTTATTTAAATCTCCTTAATGCAGTCGGAGATACCATTAGCAGTGAAATTCCGGTGGAGACTGATGCAGGGGTTTCCCAGGGTCCAAGCCTTGTCTGGACCGGTTCAGAATATGGCGTGGCTTGGCGAGATAGCCGGGATGCCGGTTTTGGCGAGATTTACTTCGCGGTACTGGATTCTGCCGGAAGCACCATCGTGTCGGATGTGCGGCTGACAGTTGACGCATCTTCATCGAACGATCCTTCGATGGCCTGGGCTGACACGCAGTACGGTGTCGCCTGGCAGGATGATCGTGATGGAAACGATGAGATCTATTTCACCCGGATTGACGCGGCTGGCAGTGAGATAGGCGATGATATAAGAATCACCAATGCCGCTGGTAACTCGAGACAACCCTCCCTGGTTTGGAATGGCAGTGGTTACGGTGTTGCATGGTGCGACGATCGTCCCGGCAATTACGAGATCTACTTTGCGCTGTTGGATGCTAATGGCAATAAAATTAGTTCAGACATTCGAGTGACCAATGCTGTTAGCTCGTCTTACTCCCCTGATCTGATCTGGACCGGATCGGAATACGGTTTAGTCTGGGAGGATCAACGCAATGAGTGGTTTGGAATTTTCTTCACGCGACTTGATGCCAATGGAAACAAGTTAGGGCCGGATATTCCCATCACCCCGGGAACGAGCTTCGACTCCCGATATCCTTCTGTGGCCTGGAACAATTCAGCATATGGTATTGCCTGGCAGGACAGTCGCAATCCTAATGATGAAATCTATTTTTCTCTACGCTCTTTCCCGGACACAGACGGAGACGGTCTGGCCGACTTCGACGAGACTTACATGTATGGTTCTGATCCTTTACTTACAGATTCAGACAGCGACGGGATTCTGGACGGTGTTGAAGTGGGCACCGGGTGTCTTGACCCGACCGATCCTGACAGCGACGGGGACTGGCTCTGGGACGGCGACACCCTGGGAGTGGGAGAGGACCTCAATCACGACGGAGTTGTGGGCCCCGGGGAGACCGATCCCTGCAATTCTGACACGGACGGCGACGGCATTGACGATGGTCAAGAGCTCAGCATCGGGTTTGACCCGCTAGACTCATCCGACGGCCTGGGCGATCCGGATGGCGACGGTTTGACAACAGCCGAGGAAGTAGTCATGTACGGCACGGACTGGAACAACCCTGACACGGATGGCGATGAACTCAATGACTGGGACGAGATATTCACCTATTTCACGAACCCGGTTGATCCTGATACAGACCACGGTGGCGTGATAGATGGCTGGGAAGTAATTCGTGGGGGCGATCCTGATGACATCACTGATGATGCGGAACCACGGATGCAGAACCGCTGGATACAGGCCGGCATAGACCGCTGGGATGCGACCATTGTCAACTCCTGGTATTGGCTTGGATTCCGCTATGACCCGGCTGGAGCATTTGGCAATGGTAACGGGGACTGGATCACACCCGGGTCTGCCTGGGAAGGATTCGGCATCCGATATGGTTACCAATCAGGCAATTACTATCTGGAAAACAATAATTCCTCAGGTGGTTATAACATTACCATGGATTCAACCTTCTATTATTCCGGTGGTGTCAGCCGGATCGTTTCAGATGGAACATGGGGACCGCTCTCGATCACCCAGATCATGACCCTGGAGGATGACAGCAAGTTCATTACATTTAATGTTATCTTCCAGAATATCGGGTCATCGGATGTGACCAGCTTGAGGTATGTGCGGGGAGCTGATCCGGACATCGGTTCCGGCATCGGATGCGGGAGCGACACTTCTAACGATGTGGTTGTCAGCGGCGGCCTGGTAACAGCTTCATGCAACTGCTCGGACCAGACCCTGGCTCTGGCAACCGACCAACCGGGTGCAGTGGTCTCGGTGGAGAGCTGGACATTGGATCCGGACTCTACATTGTGGTCGCCATACGATCCTAACGGGGCCTCCGCGGACCAGACCATCCATGCCGCCATTGATCTGGGAGACCTTGCACCGGGAGAAGAGAAGACCTTCACCTATACATACCTGTTTGGCACTGACAAGACCGAGGTGATAAACCTCTATGATACCCTCTTCCCAGCTACCAGCCCGGATACGGACAACGATGGACTTGCCGACTCCATGGAGTACCTTGTCGGAACCGATCCCAGTAATCCTGACACGGACGGCGACGGCATCCTGGATGGAGACGAAGTAAACACCTACGGCACGGACCCGGTTAGCCCGGACTGCGACCACGACGGCCTTACCGACCTGGAGGAGGTGGGGATATATGGCTCTGATCCGTGGAACACTGATAGCGATGATGATGACCTCGGTGACTATGAAGAGGTCTATGACTTTGGCACCGACCCATTAAACCCGGACACGGATGGTGGAGGAGAGATGGATGGCTCGGAGGTTACCAATGCCAGGGACCCGAACAATCCTGCGGATGATACCGGCATGACAATTACCATTGGAACAGGCACCGACACATGGTCCTTTCCTCTCTATACCTGGTATCATGATGCCCGGACACAGGTGATCTACCTGGCCTCGGAGATAGGGATGCCGGGGGGTATTTCTTCACTTGCACTTGATGTGACTACCCCGCCTGGTCAGGTGATGAACGACTTCACCATCCGGATGAAACATACATCCATGAGCGCTTATCAGGGGACTCCGGCCTGGGAAGGATCAGGCTGGACAGTGGTGTATCAGAATAACGAAAACATAAGCACCACGGGCTGGCACACCTTTACCTTCACCACGCCATTCGTCTATAACGGAACCGATAACCTGCTTGTGGATTTCAGCTTTAATAACTCTTCTTATACATCAGAAGGCTATGTCCGATACTCCACACCCGGGGGAAGTCGCTCGATTTATTACTATACCGATAGCGGATGGGGCGATCCTCTTACATGGTCAGGAACATCCAACCCGACACCATCTGTTACAGGCTATGTTCCCAACATCAGAATCCAGACCGCGGCACATGGACTGGATTCGGACGGCGATGGCCTGCCTGATTACTGGGAGAATACCTATTCCTGTATGATGGCTGACACCGTGGATAATACCGCGGACTATGACTCTGACGGCCTTGACAATGACGGAGAGTATGCCAATTCGGCAGACCCATGTCAGGTAGACACAGACGGGGACGGGCTCAATGACGGCGACGAGGTGAACCTGTGGGGTACTGATCCGTGTTCTCTCGACTTTGATAAAGATTTTCTTTCTGATGGAGACGAGGTCAACATCTGGAGCACGGATCCTGCAGACCCGGATACCGATGCTGGTGGAGAGTGGGACGGACTCGAGGCAATAAATAACCAGGACCCGCAGGTTGACGCCAGCGATGACCTGGCCCAGGAGATGGAGACCGAGCCTAACGACCCAGGCGCCAACTGCCAGAACCTGCCAGTCGGAACCGGGGTCTTCGGGGAGATCAACGGCAGTTACGACTGGTACTGTATTCCCGTGATAGCGGGCCAGCGCTTGCGGTTTGACATTGAGGCGGAAGAACTCGGAAGTCCGCTGGATGCCTATTTGAATCTATATAATACAGATGGCACATCCTGGCTGTTCGTTTCAGACGACGACATTGATGAGGAAAGTTACTTCTATGGCTTTGATCCTTATTTCATCTACGACTTTGACAAGACCGGAACATATTACCTCCGAGTGGCGGAATGCTGTCCGGATACAGGCGGTCCGGGAATGTGGTATTACCTGCGGGTTACAGAGGCATCCCCGGATACAGACGGCGACGGCCTGACCGATGCGGAGGAGAACGCACCCGGGCAAGACGGGTTCATAACCCTTCCTCTGAACCCGGACACGGACGGTGATGGCCTGACCGATTGGGAGGAAACCATTGAGATTCAAAGTGACTGGGGACAGGCATCAAATCCCACCCTCACTGATACTGATGGCGATGGTATTCCCGACCCGGATGAATACTGGTTTTATGGCACTAATCCTGCTACGGCGGATACAGACAGTGATGGCCTTACAGATCCGGATGAGTTGTTCCTTTATGGCACTGATCCCTTCGATCCGGACACAGACGGGGGCGGTGCGGAGGACGGCTGGGACTTTGACCCCATTAACGAGAATTTCGGAGACCCGTATGGAGTTGACGGGTACGATGTGGCTGATGCCGCTGTTGGCGAGACCATGTGGGTC